>NZ_DLJW01000021.1:0-19726 GCF_002477705.1 Stenotrophomonas sp. UBA7606
TGCCTTCGGCATCCTCTCCCACGAGGGGAGAGGAGAAGATCTATGGCTCCGCGTGCACCTGCTCTTGCCCCCTCTCCCTTGCGGGAGAGGGTTGGGGAGAGGGGTAGCTTTTGGCGCGCAATTGAAGCCCACCACTATGCCCGCCCGACTTTTTGGGGCAGTAGAAGCCAAAAGCAGCGGCTTCGCCGCTCCCCCCTCCTGCCTTCGGCATCCTCTCCCACGAGGGGAGAGGAAACAGCTGCCGTCCCATGATTGGCCGGGGTTTTCTGCCAGCTGAACGGCAAAACTTGGCCGCCCGGACCAGAAAGCGTACAATTTTGGTCCACATTGATACCCACGCTCCCGCAATGCTCCGCGTCACCAAGCTCACCGATTACGCCACCGTCGTCCTGACCGTGCTTGCCGCACGGCCGGCCGAAGTGCTGAGCGCGACCGACCTGGCTGAAGCCGCCGGACTGGAGCCGCCCACCGTCAGCAAGCTGCTCAAGCCCCTGGCCCAGGCCGGTCTGGTCGAAGGCCTACGCGGCGTGCGCGGCGGTTACCGGCTGACCCGCCCGGCCTCCGAGATCACCCTGATCGAGATCCTGGAAGCGATGGAAGGCCCGTTGGCCATCACCGAATGCAGCCAGGAGCAGAGCCAGTGCGGCCTCGCCGGCCAATGCGGCGTGCGCTCCAACTGGCGGCTGATCAATGACGTGGTTTCCGATGCCCTGCGCGGCGTCACCCTTGCGCAGATGCTGCACCCCTTACCGCTTGCCGACCGTCGACGCATCAGCGCCGACGTCGTCTCCTGAACAACCGTAGGCAGCCCTGATGGCCACCGAAATCATCGAACCGGTCGACACCGTCGACAGCCCGAACCGTGAAATCCATGAGCAGCTGGGTCGTAAATACGACGCAGGCTTCGTCACCCTGATCGAATCCGAGTCGTTCCCGCCAGGCCTGGACGAGGACGTCATCCGCGCCCTCTCGGCCAAGAAGGACGAGCCTGAGTGGATGACGCAGTGGCGCCTGGACGCCTACCGCCACTTCCTGACCATGCGCCAGCCGGACTGGGCCAAGCTCGACATCGCGCCGATCGACCTGCAGGCACTGAGCTACTTCTCCGCGCCCAAGGGCCCGAAGTACCAGTCGCTGGACGAGGTGCCCAAGGAACTGCTGGATACCTATGAAAAGCTCGGCGTGCCGCTGCACGAGCGGGCGAAGCTGGCCGGCGTGGCAGTGGATGCGGTGTTCGACTCGGTCTCGGTCGGCACCACCTTCCGCAAGGAACTGGCCGAGAAGGGGGTGATCTTCTGCTCCATCTCCGAGGCCATCCGCGACTATCCGGAGCTGGTACAGAAGTACCTGGGCTCGGTGGTGCCGGTGGGCGACAACTATTTCGCCGCGTTGAACTCGGCAGTGTTCTCCGACGGCAGCTTTGTCTTCATCCCGGCCGGCGTGCGCTGCCCAATGGAGCTGAGCACCTATTTCCGCATCAACGCCAGCAATACCGGGCAGTTCGAGCGCACCTTGATCATCTGCGAGGACAAGGCCTACGTCTCCTACCTGGAAGGCTGCACCGCGCCGATGCGCGATGAAAACCAGCTGCACGCCGCGGTGGTCGAACTGGTGGCGCTGGAAGAGGCCGAGATCAAGTATTCGACCGTGCAGAACTGGTACCCGGGTGACGAGAACGGCGTCGGCGGCATCTACAACTTCGTCACCAAGCGTGCCGAATGCCGTGGCGCGCGCTCCAAGGTGACCTGGACCCAGGTGGAAACCGGCTCGGCCATCACCTGGAAGTACCCGTCCTGCGTGCTGCTGGGCGACGACTCGGTGGGTGAATTCCACTCGGTCGCGCTGACCCACCACCGCCAGCAGGCCGATACCGGCACCAAGATGATCCACGTCGGCAAGCGCACCAAGAGCAAGATCATCTCCAAGGGCATCAGCGCCGGCCGCGGCCAGAACACCTACCGCGGCCTGGTGCGGGTTGACCGTGGCGCCGAAGGCGCGCGCAACTACACCCAGTGCGACTCGCTGCTGATCGGCAAGAAGTGTGGCGCCCACACCTTCCCCTATATCGAGGTGAAGAACCCCAGCGCCACCGTCGAGCACGAGGCCACCACCTCCAAGATCTCCGACGACCAGCTGTTCTATTGCCGCGCCCGCGGCATCGACCAGGAAAACGCGGTGTCGATGATCGTCGACGGCTTCTGCAAGCAGGTCTTCAAGGAACTACCGATGGAGTTCGCGGTGGAAGCCAAGAAACTGCTGGAAGTGTCGCTGGAAGGATCGGTCGGATGAGCCGCCTGCCGCTGCTCCTGCTGGCCGTACTGCCGTTCGCAGCCTCCGCCGCGTCGCCGGGCAAGGTCTGTGACGATGCCAGCACCCAGCTGGACATCAACCAATGCGCCGCGCAAGACGCCGAGGCGGCCGACGCCGAGCTCAATGCCGTGTACCGGCAGGTGATGCAGAAGCTGCAGGGCCAGCCGGTCGCCATCGACAAGCTGCGCGCTGCCCAGCGCCTGTGGATTCCGCTGCGCGATGCCGACATCGAAGCGCGCTACCCCGTGGGCAAGGACGAGAACCCGCGCGTCCTGTACGGCTCGATGTACCCGATGCTGTATTCGGCCAACAAGGCCGAACTGACCCGCAAGCGCACCCAGTGGCTGCGCGCCACCTTCCTCGATCGCGCCGAAGGCGAGCTCTGATCGCCCCGCACCCTACATATTGAAGAACGCACCCTCATGCTGAAGATCGAAAACCTCCACGCAAGCATCGGCGACAAGGAAATCCTCAAGGGTCTGTCGCTGGAAGTGAAGCCGGGCGAAGTACACGCCATCATGGGCCCGAACGGCGCCGGCAAGTCCACCCTCGGCAATGTCCTGTCCGGCCGCGACGGCTACGACGTCACCGCTGGCAGCGTGCAGTTCGAAGATGGCGACCTGCTGGAGCTGGAACCGGAAGCACGCGCCGCCGCCGGCCTGTTCCTGGCCTTCCAGTACCCGGTGGAAATCCCCGGCGTCAACAACACCTACTTCCTGCGTGCCGCGCTCAATGCACAGCGCAAGGCCCGTGGCGAGGAAGAGCTGGACTCGATGCAGTTCCTCAAGCTGGTCCGGCAGAAACTGGCCGTGCTGCACCTGAAGGACGAGCTGCTGCACCGTGGCGTCAACGAAGGTTTCTCCGGTGGCGAAAAGAAGCGCAACGAGATCTTCCAGCTGGCCGTGCTCGAGCCGAAGCTGGCGATCCTCGACGAAACCGACTCCGGCCTGGATATCGATGCGCTGAAGAGCGTGGCCGATGGTGTCAACGCGCTGCGTTCGCCGGAGCGTTCGTTCCTGGTCATCACCCACTACCAGCGCCTGCTCGACTACATCAAGCCGGACGTGGTGCACGTGCTGGCCGACGGCCGCATCGTCAAGACCGGTGGCCCGGAACTGGCACTGGAGCTGGAAGCCCACGGTTATGACTTCCTGAAGGACCGCGTGGTCCGCGAGGCCGCCAAGTAATGAATGCCCTGCTCGATTCGTTGCGCGAATCCTTCGCAACAGCCCGCACATCCATGTGCGGGGATTCAACGAAAATCGCCGAACGGGAGGAGATTCTTGAGGCTGCGCTCAAGACCGGCCTGCCCGCCGCCCGCAACGAGGCCTGGAAGTACACCTCACTGCGCCAGCTGGAGCGCCGCAGTTTCACTGCCGCGCCGCTGCAGGCCCCGGACATCGATGCCGCGCTGCTGGCCGACATCCCGTCGCCACGCCTGGTCTTCGTCAACGGCCGCCACAGTGCTGCCCTCAGCGATCTGTCGTCGCTGGATGCCGGTGTGCAGGTGCGCACCCTGTCCGCCGTGCAGGCCGAAGAGCCCGAGGCACTGCGTTTCCTGGGCCGTCGCTTCGAGCGCGCCGAGGAAGTGTTCGCCCAGCTCAATGCCGCACTCGCCGATGAGGGCGTGCTGGTGCAGGTGGCCGACGGCATCGTCAGCGAAACTCCACTGCATCTGGTATTTGTCAGCGCGGCGGATTCCAGCGATCACGCCTGGCATCACCGTCACCTGATCGAGCTGCGCCGTGGCGCTGTGTTCGGCCTGGTCGAACACCACCTGCAGGCTGGCGACAGCGCGCACCTGGACAACACCCTGGTCCACGTCCACATCGCCCAGAACGCCGTGCTGTCGCACGCCCGCGTGCAGGCCGACAGCGCGCGGGCCACCTCGCTGCTGCGTACCGACGCGGTATTGGCACGCGATGCGGAATACCGCCGTATCGATCTGGAACTGGGTGCTGCGCTGAGCCGTCATGAGCTCAACGTGCGCCTGGAAGGCGACAACGCCAAGCTGACCGCCAATGGCGTGCTGCTGGGCACCGGCCGCCGCCATATCGACACCCGCCTGGGCATCGAGCACATCGCCAAGGACACCAGCGCCGAGCTGGTCTGGCGTGGCGTGGCGGCCAACCGCAGCCGCGTGGTGTTCCATGGCGGCATCGGCATCCGCGAAGGTGCCGACGGCACCGATGCCAACCTGTCCAACAAGAACCTGCTGCTTTCGGCCGATGCAGAGATCGATACCCAGCCGACGCTGGTGATCGACGCCGAAGAGGTCAAGGCGGCGCACGGTGCAACCGTCGGCCAGCTCGACGCAAACGCGTTGTTCTACCTGCGCTCGCGCGGCCTGCCTGCCGAACAGGCACGCGCCATGCTCAGCGCCGCGTTCTGCCACGAGCCGCTGTCCGCGGTGGAAGGCGTTCTTACCGAAAAGCTGGCCCGGCACCTGGACCAGGCACTGCAACAGGCAGGCATGGCATGAATCTCAGTTCCCCGCGTCCGATCCAGCACCCCGCCAGCGCCCCCGATTGGGAGCGCGTGCGCGCCGATTTCCCGCTGCTGATGCGCGAAGTCAACGGCAAGCCGCTGGTGTATTTCGACAATGCCAACACCGCGCAGAAGCCGCTGTCGGTGATCGGCGCGGTGGACGAGTTCTACCGCCGCTACAACGCCAATGTGAGCCGCGCCGTGCACGCGCTCGGCACCGAGGCCACCGACGCCTACGAAGGCGCGCGCAACAAACTGGCGCGCTTCCTCAACGTGCGCGCCGATGAGCTGGTGCTGTGCAGCGGCACCACCTTCGCGATCAACCTGGTCGCGTACTCGTGGGCCTTGCCGCGCTTGAAGGCTGGCGATGTGATCCTGGTCTCGCGCATGGAGCACCACGCCAACATCGTGCCGTGGCAGCTGGTTGCCCAGCGCACCGGCGCCAGCGTCCGTGTGGCCGAGATCAAGCCCGATGGCAGCCTCGACCTGGACGCGCTGCATGCAGCAATGACCCCGGAAGTGAAGCTGCTGGCACTGACCCACGTTTCCAACGTGCTGGGCACCATCAACCCGGTTCGCGATATCTGCCGTGAAGCGCGCAAGCGCGGCATCGTCACCGTCATCGATGGTTCGCAGGCGGCACCGCACCTGACTCTGGATGTGGCAGCAATCGGCTGCGACTTCTATGCCATTACCGGCCACAAGATGTGCGGCCCCACCGGCACCGGTGCGCTGTGGGCGCGCCGCGAGCATCTGCAGGACATGCCGCCGTTCCTTGGCGGTGGCGAGATGATCAAGGAAGTCAGCTTCGACGGCACCGTGTTCAATGACGGCCCGCACAAGTTCGAAGCCGGCACCCCGAACATCGCCGGCTTCATCGGCTTGGGCGTCGCAGTGGACTACCTGGAGGAACTCGGCCGCGAGCACATCGAAGCGCGCGAGCAGGAACTGCTGGCCCACTTCACCGAAGAGTTGCAGCGCGTTGAAGGCCTGCGCATCTTCGGTACCGCGCCGAACAAGGCCGCGGTGGTGTCGTTCCAGATCGAAGGCGCGCATGCGCACGACCTGGCGACCCTGCTCGACCTGCAAGGCGTTGCCGTGCGTTCCGGCCAGCACTGCGCGCACCCGCTGCTGCAGTACTACGGTGTTGCGGCCACCTGCCGCGCCTCGCTGGCCTTCTACAACACGCATGAAGAGATCGAGTCCTTCATGGCGGCGTTGAAGAAAGTGCGCAGCCTGTTGGGTTGAGCAGCGCTGGCTTTGTAGGAGCGGCGCTGGGTGGCCTCGGGCCATAAGCCGCGAAGCCGATAACACTACAAACCGAAATTCAAACAGCAAAAGCGCCCTCACCCCAACCCCTCTCCCGTAAACGGGAGAGGGGCTAAGGCGCAACGCTGGTTTTGCAGGAGCGGCGTGAGCCGCGAAGCCCCAGATCCAACAGCACAAAGCTCAACCCCTCCCCAGCCCTCCCCTTGCCTGCGGCAAAGAGAGGGAGCGCAATGCCGAGCCATGCTCGGCAAGCGCTTCACCTGTAGTGCCGAGCCATGCTCGGCAGGGGACTTCAAAAAACACCCGCACCACGCACCAGCGGCACACGTTGCGCCCCGCGCCTCCAGAACACACAGCCAACCTCTCCCTTGCCTACGGCAAAGGCAGGGACACAAGCTTCGAGCACTGGCAGGCTCCCTGCTTTCGCTGCACAAACGGCGTCACTGAAAAGCACCAACCAATGCTCCGCGCCCCTTGTCTACCGCTGTGCATCATGCAAGCCTTGCTGAACAAGATCGGGAGCTGGAATGAAGCACGGACGCCGTTTGTCATCGTTGAGCACGCAGCTCTGGCTGCTGTTTGCCTGCCTGTGTTGGCCAATCCTTGGCTGGGCCGCCATCGAGCCGGTAAAGCCCGGCGAGGTGCCCGTGCTCAAACCAGGGGAAGCGCTGATCCTTGCTGCCGTGGATACCAGCATCGCCCTGGATTCGGTCCGCCTGAACCGCGACGGCAAGGTCTGGGGCGATGGCGTGATGTCCCGCCTGCGAGCCGGCCACAACTATCGCCTTTATGTCGCTACCGCTGGACGCTATGTCTGGCGCGAGCTCCGACCCTTCGGCGACTTCCGCTACATGCTCAAGGAAGATCAGGAACTGGAATTCCAGGTCGATGCTGGCACCATCGTCTATCCCGGCGACCTGGTGTTCCGTCCCAGTTCGCTATGGCGTGCTGAGGTTCATCGTTCCAACCGCAGCCTCGCCGCGATGGACTGGTTGCAACGCACCCACCCGGCGCTGTATGCAAACTTCAGCTTCACCCATGTCGGCCGCTACCCTGACCCGTTTCCGGCTTTCTACAGGGAAAAAGCCGGGCCAGCCAGCTTCCCTGCCGAGGTCATCGCGGCCACATCGCCGCCAGCGGTTACTGCAAACCGCGACAAGGACAGGGGCAAGCCCGAGATCACTCCCTATTGGCAGCCCCCGCAGATCCTGGGCACCAGCCTGAACCCCGCCGGCACCCTGCTGGCCCTGCAGGTTCGACAGGACGATACGCACTGGAGCGTCGACCTGATCGACCTCCGGTCCAGCATCCAGACCAGGCTCGGCACCAGCGACATGCCGTTGGCATCATTCCGCTGGGCGGACGATGACACCTTGCTGACATCCGTGCGCCTGTCCAACGGGCTGAACCGGGTTTCGGTACTGCACATCACGACCGCCGCCGATGGCAAGCCGCACTATTCCAGCTATCTGCTGCCCATCCAGGGCCGCGTCCTGGACCTGCTGCCAGGCAAACCGGGCCATATCCTGTTCGCAAGCCAGTCGCGGGAAGGCCAACTGATGGTCCACCCGCTCAATGTTGCCAGACAAGCCGCGGTCGAAGGCTTTCGGCCAACACTGCGCAATCGCATCAACAGCGGAATAAACGACGACACCTGGTGGTTTGTCGATGGCATGGGCGAGCTGCGGCTGGGGGTTGTCCGCCGCGGCGAAGACCACGTGCTGGTGCAGCGCCAGCCGGATGGCTTCAAGGATGTCATGGTGCTTTCGGACGAGCTCGGTTTCGATCCGGTAGCCATCTCCGCGGACGCCAGCAAGATCTATGCGCTCACGGACGACAAACGCAGTCAGCGGGATCTGGTCGAGTATGACGTTGCAAGCCGCGCGCTGACCCGCACCCTGTACTCGCAACCCGGCACCGATGTTCACTCGGTGATCTTCGACGATGCGCGGGTTCCGATCGGGGTTGAGTTCTATCGCGATGGGCAGTTGCTCTCCGAGTACTTCCAGGATGGCGACGCACGTGTTGCCAAGCAGCTCGGCACGGCGTTCGCCGGGTTGGCCGTGCAATTGGTCGAACGCAGCCGTGACGGCAGCAACCTGGTGGTGCGCGTGGATGGTGCCGATGCGCCACCGCAGCTTTACCATCTGGATACCCGGCAAAACCGTGCCTCGTTGGTCGCCCAATCCCATCCCTGGCTGACAGCACAGAAATTCGCCCCGACCCAGCTGCTGAAATTCAAGGCGAATGACGGCCTGGATGTTGAAGCCTTCCTGACACTCCCGGCAGGCCAGCAACCGCGTCCGGTCGTGATCCTTCCGCACGGCGGCCCCATCGGCGTTGCCGACAGCCTTCATTTCGATCCGGAAGTGCAGTTCCTCGCCTCGCGCGGCTATGCCGTGCTGCGGGTCAATTTCCGTGGTTCGGAAGGGTATGGACGTGCCTTCCGCGAGGCCGGGCACCGCAGCTACGGCACCCGCATTGAAGATGACATCGATGCTGCCCTCAGCCAGGCACTGGCCCAGTACCCACTCGATGCATCCCGCATGTGCGTGGTTGGCAGCAGCTACGGCGGATACTCGGCATTGGTTTCAGCCATCCGCTGGCCACAACGGTTCCGCTGCGTGGTCTCCATCGCCGGGATCAGCGACCGCTTGTTGTTTTTCACTGCCAGCGACACCGCCCGCAGCGAGAAAGGCCGGCAGCTGGCGGAGAAAATGATGGGGAACCCGAGCGAGGATGCGGCGGGCATGCGTGCCATATCGCCGCTCTATCGCTATGACGAGCTGACCCTCCCGGTGATGCTGGCCCATGGCCGTGAGGACCAGCGCGTGGACTTCGAGCACAGCCGGCGCATCTCGCGGATGTTGCACCTGGCCGGCCATGCACCGGTTGAATTGTATTTCGACGAGGAAGGCCATGGCATTTTGGACCCGGCCAACCGCAGCATGCTGTGGAATCGCGTCGCTGAATTCCTGGATCAATCCACCCAGCCGTGACAGCAGCTATTGCCGCACGAGACCAACTGTTCGGCCCCGCGCGCCGGGAATAGAATGTCGGCATGGACGCACTCACTTTCCGCACCGCCACCGCCGCCGACATCCCGGCCCTGATCGACCTGGTCACCTCCGCCTACCGAGGTGACGCCTCGCGCGTGGGCTGGACCACCGAGGCCGATATCCTCGACGGCCAGCGCATCGACGCTGCCGGCATCCAGGGCGATCTGGAGCGCCCGCGCAGCGTGATCCTGCTCGCCGAACAGGACGGCCAACTGCAAGCCTGCTGCCACGTCGCCGATGAGAACGGCCACGGTTACTTCGGCATGTTTTCGGTCAGCCCAACCGCCCAGGGCGGCGGCATCGGCAAGCAATTGATGCAGCGCGCGGAACAGCATGTGGCCGAGCAATGGCAACTGCCCACCATGCAGATGACGGTGATCGACTGCCGCGACGAACTGATCGCCTTCTATGAGCGCCGCGGCTACGTGCGCACCGGCATCAAGAAGCCGTTCCCGTATGGCGACGAGCGCTTTGGCATCCCCAAGCGCGACGACCTGCAGTTCGAGATCCTGGAAAAGGCGCTGGGGGCAGCTGCATGAGCGAAACCTGGACCTTCATCTGCGCCAGCGAAGAACTGCTGCCGGGCGAGCTGAAAACCGGCTTCGACGAGGTCACCGGCGCCCCGATCGTGGTGTTCAATCTCGACGGCGAGCTGTATGCCCTGGAAGACCAGTGCACGCACGAGGAATTCGAACTGTCCTCCGGTACCTTGGACCCGGACGAAGGCAGCATCGAGTGCATCCTGCACGGTGCCCGTTTCGACATCCGTGATGGCCGCGCCCTGTGCGCGCCCGCCTATACAGCCGTACCCAAGTTCCCGGTAAAGCGCGAACACGGCGGCATCTGGTCGCGCGACGACCGCGACTGAGCCGGGCGGCCGTCCGCCCGAAGCAAGGAGGGGCAGCATTACGCCCCCCGCTTTGCCGCGTTCCGCTACGCCTCCATACCCGGCCGTATTTTTTGCGCCAGCGCATTGGGAGACGGACGGTTTTAAACCTCCCCCCGGCAAGAGCGCCCCATATCGCGCATGGAATTGCAAACGCAAACAATTCTCAATAATATGCGCATCTGTCGCGATAACGCGAAATTAACTCTCTGCGCTTTTCTTCATGTCCTTCCCGTCAACCAAGGTTCAACTATCGACTGTCGCCAACGTGCGGCAGCGTCTGCCTTGGCTGATACTGGTGTTCGGCATGCTGCTGGTCTGGGCCATTGCATTCCAGGCCAAGGCCGCGGTCACCGCCCCGCTCACGATCGAAGGCTTCGACCGGGTACTGGTTTCGCCTGAACCCGGTCATCCTCAGCACCCGCTGGAAATGGTCGCCATCAGTGAATCCGGCGGCGAGTCCTCCCGCCTGGTCCGGGCGCGTCCGGCAGCCATGCTGTCCAACCCGGTTGTGCTGGTTCCGTTTGCCGCCAGTCGCGTATTCATGACTGCCTCCAGCGACACACGGCTGCTGCACGCTGTTGAACGCACCCAACGCTATCCGTTGGCACCCTACCTGCGGCTCAATCCCGGCCACGCCCCGCCGCACGCCTGATCAGCTGTAGCGGGCGCGCTCTGCGGCCCGCCGTTTTTTCATCGTTCAACGTCTGCGCCATGTCGCATGGCCCGCTTCAGCGAACCGTTTCCTACCCCCGCGCCAGCAGGCTGCGGCGGTCGTTCGGCTTCCCCTTCTCACTACCGATCATCACCATGACCCATATCAAAAGCCGCAAGCACAGCAGCACCGCGCCGCGCATCAGCGCCTTGGCCTTGGCCTCGACCACGGCCAGCCTGATCACCGGCCTCAGCCTGGCAACCCTGCCTGGCTTGGCCGGCGCCCAGGAAGCCAAGACCCTGGACCAGGTCGAGGTGCATGCGATGAACGGCTTCCGGGCCGAGAAGTCCGCCTCCAACAAGTACACCCAGACCCTGCAGAACACCCCGCAGACCATCCAGGTGATCACCAGCGACCTGTTCAACCAGCAGGGTGCCACCACCCTGACCGAAGCACTGCGCAACAGCGCCGGCGTGGGCACCTTCTATGCAGGTGAGAACGGCAACACCAGCACCGGTGACACCGTCTACATGCGCGGCTTCGACAGTTCCAGCAGCATCCTGGTCGACGGCATCCGCGACCTCGGCTCGATCTCCCGTGACGTCTTCAACACCGAACAGGTCGAAGTGCTGAAAGGCCCGGCCGGTACCGACATCGGCCGCACCGCGCCCACCGGCGCGATCAATATGATCAGCAAGCAGGCCAACCTGCGCGATGCGATCGCAGGCAGCCTCACCGCCGGCACCGATGGTCAGCAGCGCGCTACCGCCGACTGGAACCAGACCCTGGGCGCCACTGCCGCGCTGCGTCTGAACGCCATGTGGCAGGACAGCGATGTGGCCGGCCGTGACCACGTTAACAACAAGCGCTGGGGCTTTGCGCCGTCGTTCGGCTTCGGCCTGGGCACGGACACCCGCTACTTCCTCAACCTGCAGTACCTGAAGCAGGACAACATCCCCGACGGCTTCGTGCCGACCATCGGCCTGCCGGGCTGGACTCCGCAGCCGGGCCTGGAGCAGTTGGCCGGTCATCCGGTGAACCCCGAGAACTTCTACGGTACCCGCTACGACCACGATGACGTGACCTCGCAGCAGGCGACCTTCCGCTTCGAACATGATTTCTCCGACACGCTGAAGCTGACCAACACCGCGCGTTGGGGCAAGACCGAGCAGGACTATCTGCTGACGGCATTCATGTCCACCGGCGGCACTGCAACCAACCCGATCAGTGGCAACATCAAGTGGACAGATATCAATGACCTGTCTACCTACACGATGAATCGCAGCACCCTGACCTACAAGGATCAGGAAAACACCATCCTGACCGACCAGTTGAACCTGCGTGCCGACTTCAGCACCGGCAGCATCCAGCACAACCTGACTACTGGCCTGGAGTTCGCCAAGGAAGAGCAGAAGTCCTGGGGCCATGCCGGTACCGCTGGTGCAGCTTGGGGCCCGGCCAACCTCTACAACCCGGACTGGAATGCCTCCGGCCTGACTTCGAGCCGTACTGGTGCCGACACGCGTGGTCAGACCACTACTTCCTCGCTGTATGTATTCGACACCTTGAAGTTCAGCGAAAGCTTCATGCTGACCGCCGGCATTCGTGCCGATCACTACAAGACCGAATACGCCAGCGCTGCTGTCTGCGGCGGCCGCGGCGGCCCGGCTTGCGGCACCAACCCTGCCGGCACCGTCATCGCCCTGCCTTCGCAGGAAGATTCCGACACCTTGATCAACTGGAAGATCGGCGCGCTTTACAGGGCCAATGACGCTGTCAGCCTTTACGCCAACTACGCGATCTCGCAGCAGCCCCCGGGCGGCAGCAACTTCCAGCTCAACGAAACCGTTGGCAACGTCAACAACATCAACATGGACCCGCAGGAAGCCCGCACCCTCGAAGTGGGCACCAAGTGGGCGTTCATGGATGACGCCTTGGCGCTGAACGTTGCCCTGTTCCGTACCGAAGTCACCAACGAGATCACCGGCAGCGCCGCCGATGGCTACTTCCAGAACGGGCAGAAGACCGTCCAGGGCGTGGAGATCTCCACCGTCGGCAAGATCACCGACAACTGGTCGGTTTCTGCTGGCTACACCCACATGAACACCCGGGTGGACACCGGCAGCCTGCTTACTGCGGATGGCAGCAACAACCTGACCTACACCCCGGAAGATGCCTTCACCAGCTGGACCAGCTACGTGTTCCCGTTCGGCCTGACCATCGGCGGCGGCGTGCGTTACTCCGGCGAGATGCATCGCGGTACCGACGGTGCCGTGGGTACCCCGGCCTTCGTCAAGTCCTACACCGTCTATGACGCTGTGGCCTCCTACACAGTCAACGACAACCTGGTGCTGCGTTTGAACGCCTACAACCTGTTCGACAAGCAGTACGTCGCCGCGATCAACAAGAGCGGTTACCGCTACACCCCGGGTACCCCGCGTACCTTCCTGTTCAGCGCGGACTTCCGCTTCTGATCAGATGGGCGCAGGGGCTTACACTCCCCTGCGCCCTTTTCGGAAAGACCGCCATGTTGCTGCACATACCCAATGTACTCAGCGCCGAGGAAGTCGCCGGTTTCCGCCGTGCACTGGAAGCGGCCGACTGGGCTGATGGCCGCGAGACCGTTGGCCATCAAGGTGCGCAGGTAAAGCGCAACCTGCAGCTGCCCGATGCCTCACCGCTGAAGGCCGAGCTGGGCCAGCATGTTCTGGGCGCGCTGGAACGCAATCCCCTGTTCTTCGCCGCGGCACTGCCGCTGCGCATCCTGCCGCCACGCTTCAATCGATACACCGGCGGTGGCGAGTACGGCTTCCACGTCGATGGCTCGGTAATGAGCGTCGGCCACGGCGCACAACGCACGCATATCCGCTCCGACATCTCCTGCACGCTGTTCCTGTGCGAGCCGGAGGATTACGACGGCGGCGAGCTGATCATCAGCGACACCTACGGCGAGCACGAAGTGAAGCTGCCGGCCGGTGACCTGGTGGTCTACCCGTCCAGCAGCCTGCACAAGGTGCAGCCGGTGACGCGCGGCGCGCGCCTGGCCTCGTTCTTCTGGGTGCAGAGCATGGTCCGTGACGATGCCCACCGCCGCCTGCTGTGGGAAATGGATACCTCCATCCAACAACTGACCCAGGATTGCCCGCAACACCCCTCCCTGGTCAGCCTGACCGGCATCTATCACAACCTGCTGCGGCAATGGGCCGAAACCTGAGCAACACATAGTGCCGCCGGCAGAGAGTGCGTAGCCCGGGTAAGCAAAGCGCACCCGGGACCGCGGCAGGAAGCCCAACAGAACCGTGGCCCCGGTAAGCGCAACGCACCCGGGACCCCAGCAGGAAGCCCAATAGAACCGCAGCCCGGGTAAGCGCAGCGCCCCCGGGGTCGCGGGGCCCACCGCAGAAAATCCGATAGATCCCCGCCTCCCGGGTGCGCCGCTTACCCGGGCTACGTCGGCTGCCACACATGATGCCGAGCAGCGTTTGATATTCGTCAAATTGATATCAATTCTCATTTGCAAAAGTTAACGAATCGTATCTACAATGCCGCACCGCGCACGTCGGCCCCTGTCGCCGCGTCCGCCATCCGGGGATACGCATGCACCAACCACAGCGCCAGCACGCACCGCGCCACGCCGTTTCCGGCGTCGTCAGCCTGCGCCCGCTGGCCTTGTGCCTGTTGCTGCTGCTGTCGCTGCTGGCTGGGCTCTGCGAGAGCGGCATCCAGCTGTCCCGGTACGGTATGGCGGAAACCGGCCATGCGTCGGCACCCGCTGAAGAACGTCAAGGCGGCGAACGCCACCTGGAAGAAGAAAGCCCCGCCAAGCTGCGCCGGGTAGCACAGCTGCGCGCGCCACGCGCAGTCCAGCCCCAGCCTGATGTACAGCCACTGCTGTCTGCAGCGGTCGACGACACCCCCATCCGCACGGCCATCCCGGCATCCGAGCCGGTCATTGCCCATGCATTGGCCAGTCCGCGCCAGCAACGCGGGCAGGCGCCACCGTTGAGCTGACGCTCCGCGCGTAGTCGATTCCGCTTCACCCCTCTCTATCTTCCCAGCTCGCCCCTGCACGCGCCCGCGCCTGTGGTGATGGCGGCTGCAACCTGCATTCCTTGATCGAGGTATTCCCATGGCCCTGCGCCAGCGCCACCGTGTGTCCGTTTCCCGCCACCTGCTCAGCCTCGCCGTGCTCGGCGCCATCAGCGCCAGCGCCCATGCCAACGGCAGCGGCGCGCCAACCACGCTGGACAAGGTCGTCGTCACCGCCAGCGGCTTCGAGCAGAAGATCACCGATGCCCCGGCCAGCATCTCGGTCATCACCCAGGAAGAACTGGCCAAGCGCCCGTACATCACCCTGCTCGATGCCGTGCGTGACCTGGAAGGCGTGGATGTCGGCGAGACCCGCGACAAGACCGGCCAGGGCAGCATCTCGATGCGCGGCATGGGCTCGGACTACACGCTGATCCTGATCAACGGCCGCCGCCAGAACAACCATGGCGACATCTACCCGAACAACTTCGGCGGCAACCAGTTCAACCACATCCCGCCGCTGGATGCGATCGAGCGCATCGAAGTGATCCGCGGCCCCGCCTCCACCCTGTACGGCGCAGATGCAATGGGCGGCGTGATCAATGTCATCACCAAGCGCACCCTGGACAGCTGGCACGGCTCGGCCACTCTGGCCCGCAGCTTCGAGACCGACGACCAGTTCGGCGACGACCGTACCGCCGACCTGTTCGTCACCGGCCCGCTGCTGCCGGGCAAGCTCAACCTCAGCGCACGCGCCAGCTGGTATGACCGCGATGCCTCCAACCCGGTCTATTCGTCGGTGACCGACCCGGCCGGCAACCAGCACAACCGTGCACTGGGCTTTGGTACCGGCGGCAAGACCGTGGACAACACCAACAAGGCCGGCGGCATTACCTTGGCGTGGACCCCGACCGAGGCGCAGACCATCACGTTGGACTACGACACCTCGCGCCAGGAATACGACAACTCGATCAAGATCAACGATGCCGGCGAAGAGGAATACCCGGTCGGCACGGTCGACAGCATCAGCAGCATTTTCACCGCCGGCAACTTCTGCCTGGGCGCGGCCGGCAACAATGCCACCGCCTGCGGCAACAACGGTGGCACCTGGTCACGCCGCGCCAACCCGCGTGCAGGTTACGGCCCCACCCAGGAATTCACCCGCGATGCCTGGGCACTGACCCACGAAGGCAAGTGGGGCTTTGGCAACAGCTTCGTCTCGCTGGCACACGTGGCCACCAACAATGACGGCCGCACCATGCCGTTCACCGTGGCCGAGCGCGAGCACCTGCTGCAGATGGTCGACGGCACCGGTCCTTATGCCGGCATGAGCCTGGCCGATCGTCGTGCGCTGGCCGCTTCCACCTTCCTGCCGCGCCCCAAGCGTGTACTGGAGAGCGCGCAGTACACCCTGGACGCCAAGGTCGACATGCCGTTCCAGGCTGCCGGCGAACACGTTGCGGTGTTTGGCACCCAGGTGATCCGTGGCGAACTGACCGACGGCGTGTTCGGCACCGAAGCCGGCGATCCGGGCCGCAAGCAGGAGCACAACATGTATTCGCTGTTCGCCGAGGATACCTGGACGGTGATCGAACCGCTGGCCATCACCTACGGCCTGCGCTTCGACGACCATGAAGTGTTCGGCGACCACCTGAGCCCGCGCCTGTACGGCGTGTACACCGTCAGCCCGCAGTGGACGGTCAAGGGCGGTGTCAGCACCGGCTTCAAGACCCCCAAGACCACCCAGCTGTATGACGGCGTCACCGGTTTTGGCGGCCAGGGCACCTCGCCGATGTTCGGCAACCCCGACCTGAAGCCTGAGACCAGCACCAGCACCGAACTGGCGGTGTACTGGCAACACCCGGATGGCCACAACTTCAATGCCACCCTGTTCCACAACAAGTTCGACGACAAGATCTCCACCCAGCCCTGCGGCACTGGCCTGTCGCTGGTCTGTACCAGCACCGGCGAGTACGCCGATCTGGGCTATGCGACCAGCACCAAGACGGTGAACATCGATGAAGTGGTGATCCAGGGTGCGGAAGTGGCCGGCCGCTGGGAGATCAGCGACCGCTTCGGCCTGCGTGCCAACTACACCTATACCGACAGCGAGCAGAAGAGCGGTGCCGACAAGGGCCGTCCGCTTGGCCTGAGCGCCAAGCACATGGCCAATGCCACCTTCGACTGGCAGGTAAGCGACCGCCTCAACCTGTTCGTGACCAGCGAAGCACGCTCCAAGCGCTACCGCGGCGTCAGTGCGATCACCGGCCAGGAGCTGTACTACAAGGACTACACCGTGTTCCATCTTGGTGCTTCGTTCCAGGCCACCCAGTGGATGAAGATCAACGCCCGCATCAACAACCTGCTGGACCGCGACTTCACCACCTACCAGACCGTGTTCAACGATCTGGACGGCAGCGGCATCTACGGTGACGCCACCAACGAAGTGCTGTTCGAGGACGATTACAACAACAAGGACAAGGCACGCAGCTTCTGGCTGAGCGTGAACCTGAGCTTCTAAAGGGTGGGCTCCCTCCCTTGTGCGCCGCACAGGGGACGCGGTTCCCGTGTCAACGCCACACCTCCTCAAGCGTTACCACCAGCAGAACCAACCCCTCCCTTTCATGCAGTGAAGGGGAGGGTTGGCGAGGGGTAGCTTTTGATCTTGCTTCTGACGTGAAGCAAAGAACCAAGGCACAGCCAGATCAAAAGCCATCCCCCCGGCCCTCCCCTTGCCTGCGGCAAAGGGAGGGGGGCGAAGCACCTTCACAAATTGCGAATCATTCTCATTAATGCTCTAATTGTCCGCCTTCAACACCGCCTATTCCCGTGTCCGCAGACCGCAGCACCGCCACCACCGTGCAACAACAGGCCAGCCGTGGTTTCTGGCTGCGCACCCTGCACCAGTGGCACTGGATCAGCTCGGCGGTATGCCTGATCGGCATGCTGTTGTTCTCCATCACCGGCATCACCCTGAACCACGCATCCAGGATCGAAGCCAAGCCGCAGGTGCAGAACCAGCAACTGGAACTGCCAGCGCCGGTGCTCAAGGCCCTGGGTGATCGCGAAGACGGCAACGCACCACTGCCCGCGCGCGTAGCGGATTGGCTATCCAATCGCCTGGAAGTGTCCATTGGCAGCCGCGAGGCCGAGTGGTCGCCGGAAGAAATCTATTTGTCCATGCCCGGCCCCGGCAGCGATGCCTGGTTGAGCATCGACCGCGAAACCGGCGCGGTGGAGTTCGAGAAAACCCGGCGCGGCTGGGTCTCTTATTTCAATGACCTGCACAAGGGCCGCAATGCGGGCCCGGGCTGGGGCTGGTTCCTCGACGTCTTTGCAGTGGCCTGCCTGGTGTTCTGCATCACCGGCCTGTTCCTGTTGCATCTGCATGCGCGGCAGCGGCGCATGACCTGGCCGCTGGTCGGCCTGGGTCTGCTGATCCCGCTGCTGATCGCCCTGCTCCTCATCCATTGACCGTCTTTCTCTCCGGAGTCGCATCATGCGCGTCACCCTGACCATCGCCCTCAGTGGCCTGATCGCCACCGCCCCCGCTGCCTATGCCGCCAGCCTCGACGTCAACGTCGAAGTGCCCAAGCTCAACGTGGCCGAATACCACCGCCCGTATGTCGCGGTATGGATCGAAGGTGCCGACCAGCAGGTGGCCGCCAACCTGTCGGTCTGGTACCAGCTGCGTGACACCGCCGAAGGCCATGGCACCAAGTGGCTGCCGGACCTGCGCCAGTGGTGGCGCAAGAGCGGCCGCAACCTGCAGGTGCCGGTGGATGGCGTCACCGGCCCGACCCGCCCGGTCGGCAAGCACCAGCTCAGCTTCACCGACCGCCAGCCGCAGCTGCGCGCCCTGCCCGCCGGCCAGTACACCCTGGTGGTGGAAGCCGTGCGCGAAGTCGGTGGCCGCGAGCTGGTCAAGATCCCCTTCAGCTGGCCGGCACGTGGTGCGCAGAACGGCAGTGCCCAAGGCACCTCCGAACTCGGCGCCGTCACCCTCGCCATCAAGCCCTGATCCCTCTTACCAACGGAGCCAACCGATGAAGCGTTCCCTCCTGCTTGCCGCCGCCATTGCCGCGGTACTGCCCTTCTCCGCTGCCGCCCACAAGGCCTGGCTGCAGCCGTCGCAGACCGTCATCGCCGGTGCCAACCCGTGGATCACCGTGGACGCGGCCGTGTCCAACGACCTGTTCTATTTCAACCATGTGCCACTGCGCATCGACAACCTGGTGATCACCGCCCCGGATGGCAGCGTCGTGCAGCCGCAGAACGTGGCCACTGGCAAGCTGCGCAGCGTGTTCGACGTCGAGCTGACCCAGCAGGGCACCTACCGCCTGGCCAACGTCAATGCCGGCCTGATGGCCAACTGGCAGGAAGACGGCAAGCCCAAGCGCTGGCGCGGCAATGCGGCCGGCTTTGCTACCGAAGTGCCGAAGGACGCCAAGGACCTGAAGGTCTCCGAGACCGCCGGCCGCGTGGAAACCTTTGTCACCAACGGCAGCCCGAATGCCACGGCGCTCAAGCCCACCGGCAAGGGCATCGAGCTGGTAGCCAGCGGCCACCCGAATGACCTGTTCGCCGGTGAAAGCAGCAAGTTCCAGCTGCTGGTCGACGGCAAGCCGCAGGCGGGCCTGGAAGTGGAAATCACCCGCGGTGCCACCCGTTACCGCAACGCCCAGGAAGAGATCAAGGTCACCACCGACGCCAACGGCGAGTTCTCGGTGACCTGGCCGCAGGCCGGCATGTACTGGATGGAGACCGGCACCGAGGACAACAAGACCTCGATCCCGCAGGCCAACGTCCGCCGCCTGAGCTACGTCGCCACCCTGGAAGTACTGCCGCAGTAAAGCTGAAAGCCCCTCTTCCTCCGGGAGAGGGGTTGGGGTGAGGGCAAAGCCGAAGCAGCATCAATGAAATTGGCTACCGGCCAGAAAAGCAAAAGCTCTCCCTCATCCGCCCCTTCGGGGCACCTTCCCCCGCTTGCGGGAGAAGGGACAACGCCTAGCTGTGTAAACCCACCACGTT
>NZ_DLJW01000048.1:0-54285 GCF_002477705.1 Stenotrophomonas sp. UBA7606
CGCATCGGCGTGCTGCTGGCAGGCCTGCCCAACACCATCGCCGCGCAGACGGTGAACCGCTTCTGCTCGTCCGGCCTGCAGGCCGTGGCGATGGCGGCTGACCAGATCCGCCTGGGCAACAGCGACCTGATGCTGGCCGGCGGTACCGAGTCGATGTCGATGGTGCCGATGATGGGCAACAAGATCGCGATGGCACCTAGCGTGTTCGACAACGACCACGTCGCCATTGCCTACGGCATGGGCATCACCGCCGAGAAGGTCGCCGAGGAATGGAAGGTCTCGCGCGAGGAGCAGGACGCCTTCGCCCTGGCCTCGCACCAGAAGGCCATCGCTGCGATCCAGAACGGCGAGTTCAAGGACGAGATCAGCCCCTACGACATCGTCTCGCACCTGCCTGACCTGGCTGATGGCAAGCGCATCATCACCCGCAACAAGCTGGCCGATACCGACGAAGGCCCGCGCCTGGATTCGTCCGCCGAAGGCCTGGCCAAGCTGCGCCCGGTGTTCCGCAATGGCCAGTTCGGCGGTTCGGTGACTGCAGGCAATTCCTCACAGATGAGCGACGGTGCCGGTGCGGTGCTGCTGGCCTCCGAGCAGGCGATCAAGGACTACGGCCTGACCCCGCTGGCCCGCTTCGTCAGCTTCTCGGTCGCCGGCGTGCGCCCGGAAGTGATGGGCATCGGCCCGATCGCAGCGATTCCGAAGGCATTGAAGCAGGCTGGCCTGAGCCAGGATCAGCTGGACTGGATCGAACTCAATGAGGCCTTTGCCGCCCAGTCGTTGGCGGTGATCCGCGATTGCGGCCTGGACCCGTCCAAGGTCAACCCGCTGGGCGGCGCCATCGCCCTGGGCCACCCGCTGGGTGCAACCGGCGCGATCCGTACCGCCACCCTGTTGCACGGCCTGCGCCGCCGCCAGCAGAAGTACGGCATGGTGACCATGTGCATCGGCACCGGCATGGGTGCAGCGGGTATTTTCGAATCGCTGTAAGCGATCTGCTGCGCTGTTTATTGAAGAAGGCGGCCTGAGGGCCGCCTTCTTTTTGAGCGCATCGCGAAGAGCCCCCCTCTCCCAACCCCTCTCCCGCAAGGGCAGAGGGCTACAGCTGCAGTTGCTGGGAATGCCTGCGCTCGCAGCGACTCAAGCCCCTCTCCCCTTGCGGGAGAGGGGTTGGGGAGAGGGGGAGCTTTGCGCGCCGTTCTACTTGCACCCCCCCGGGGGCCAGAAACAGAAAAGCAGCCTGGCGGCTGCTTTTCCAATCAACACAATTGATAGACGACATCTGCTTCCAGAATGCTCGCAGCGCTTACTCCGCCAGCATCTTCTGCATGGCCGCCCGTGCCGGCCCGGCCAGCTTCTCGTTCTCCAGCGCAAAGCGCACGGTCGCTTCGATCAACCCCAGATGGGTGCCACAGTCAAAGCGCGTGCCCTCGAAACGGTACGCATCCACCTGCTCGGTCTGGAGCAGCTGCGCAATCGCGTCGGTCAGCTGGATCTCGCCACCGGCACCGGTACCGGTTGCTTCCAGCAACTCGAAGATCTTCGGGCTGAGCACGTAGCGCCCCACCACCGCCAGATCACTGGGCGCATCTTCCGGCTTCGGCTTCTCAACGATCTGGGTGATATGCCCCTTGCGGCCATCGAACCTGTCGGTCGCGACGATGCCATAGCTGCCGGTCTTGTCGTGCGGCACGTCTTCCACCGCAATGACGCTGGCGCCGGTGGCAGCGTTCAGGTCAGCCATCTGCTTGAGCGCGCCGTCGCCGCGGTTCCAGATCAGGTCATCCGGCAGCAGCACCGCAAAGGGCTCGTTGCCGACGATCGCCTTGGCACACAGCACCGCATGGCCCAGCCCCAGCGCCTCGGTCTGGGTCACGAACACCGCGCGCACGCCCTTGGGCAGCACATGCCGGATCAGCTCCAACTGCTCCTGCTTGCCGGCGCGCTCGAGCTTCTGCTCCAGCTCGTAGGCCTTGTCGAAATAATCAGCAACCGCATGCTTGTAGCGGTTGGTGATGAAGATCAACGTGTCGCAACCGGCCTCGATCGCCTCATCAACCGCGTACTGGATCAGCGGCCGGTCAATGATCGGCAACATTTCCTTTGGCACGGTCTTGGTCGCCGGCAGAAACCGGGTACCAAGACCCGCAACAGGAAAGACCGCCTTCTTTATACGTGCTTGCATCAATAATTCCTTCCAGCTTCCTTCGAGGGGAATGGGACGATATTGGCCTTGGCCCCGGTGTTGCGCGCCGCCGGCACATCCAGTGGCAGGAATTCAGGAACGGTACTGCGCAGGATCGCGTGCAGCGCCGCCACATCATAGGAGGCAACCGCCGCCCTCAACTCGGCCACATTGGCCAACACCTTGTCTACCGAGAACTCGCGCGGCCCCGCTTCCAGCACCTTCGGATGCGAAGTGGGGTGGCAATTCTCGTCTGCGTAGAACAAGGTTTCGTGAAGCTTTTCACCCGCGCGCAGGCCGGTATAGACAATCGGGATATCAACGCCAGGCACCTTGCCGGCCAACCGGATCAACTGTTCGGCCAGGTGCCGGATCAGCACGGGCTCGCCCATGTCCAGCATATAGATGGCACCGCGCGACGATGAAGCGGCCGCCTGCAGAATCAGCAGGCAGGCTTCCGGGATCGTCATGAAATAGCGCGTCACATCAGGATGGGTCACAGTAACCGGCCCTCCTTTGCTGATCTGCTCGCGGAACAAGGGCACCACACTGCCAACCGATCCCAGCACATTGCCGAAGCGCACCGTGACAAAACGGGTGTTGCCGGGGCGCTTGTTCAAGCTCTGGCAGATCATTTCGGCGTAGCGCTTGCTGGCGCCGAGCGCATTGACCGGATCCACTGCCTTGTCGGTGGAGATGAACACGAAGTTCTCCACCCCACGCTCCACGCAGGCACTGGCCACACACTCCGTCGCCAGGGTGTTGTTGCGCACCGCCTCGCGCAGCTGATTCTCCAGCAGGGGCACCTGCTTGTAGGCAGCCGCATGGAACACCGTATCCGGGCGATAGATGTCCAGTACGTGCCGGACCACGGCGGGGTCGCCGCAATCGCCCAGTACGCCACTGACCTTCAATTCGGGAAAGTTACGTCGCAGCTCGGCCTGGATGTTGATCATCAGCAACTCGCTGATCTCCAGCACAACGACCTCCGCCACCCCGTGGCGGGCACATTGTCGGCACAGCTCCGAGCCGATCGAACCGCCGCCGCCGGTAACCAGCACGGTGCGACCGCGCAACCAGCCACGCAGCAACCCCCAGTCCGGCAGGATGGCCTTGCGACCCAACAGGTCCTCGATCGCTACTTCCTTCAACTGGCCGGGCAGCGAGCTGCCCTCCAGCACATCACTGAGCCTGGGAACGGTACGGAACGGCAGCCCCGTTGCCTCGCACAACCCCACCACCCGCTGCATGCCCGCCGCATCCAGTGTGGGAATGGCAATCACCAGCAACTTGGCATCCACTTCCTTGGCCACGGTTACCACATCGGACAGCGTGCCGAGAATGGGCGCGCCATGCAGGTTCGCGCCCTGCAGCGCCGGCGAGTCATCCAGCAGACCGACCGGCACATAGGTCCCCGAGCGGCGCAGGTCCTTGACCAGGGTTTCCGCCGCCAAGCCGGCACCCAGCACCAGCACACGCCTTGCGCGGGCGTCCGAGTTGACGGCCTGATAATCCTTCCAGGCCCGGTAAAGCAACCGGGGCGTTCCCAGCAACGCGGACAAGGCGAACGGATAGACCACCAACACCGACATTGGAATACCTTCCAAGCGCCGGTAGCTGAAGACCACAACAATGGCCAGCAACCCGATGAAGCAGGCTTTGAAGATGTTGATCAGGTCTGCAACGCTGGCAAAGCGCCACAGGCCGCGGTACAGGCCTACCTTGCCGAAGGCCAGCGCCTGCAGGCCAAGCACAATGGCCACGTCAAGCGAGAACAAGGGCAATTGCGGCGAGTGGTCGAGCAGGGCATAACGCGCCATGAACAGGCCCTGCCAACACAGCCAGACCATTACCAGATCGTGCAGCATCACCGCATAACGCGCGCCGCCACCGTTGGTGCTGTCTCTATGCTCGCCCGACATCTTGATCATCCTGGTTGATACGCCCTCGCGCGCAGAAGGAACCAGGCCGCCGTACCCACGGCTACCCACGTAACACCCCCTGCCCACCCCCACTCCGGAGGAAGCCCTGAAAACAGCGCAGCGAGTATAGCCCCGACAATGCTGAACAGGGCGTACAGGAATGTCACAAAAACATGGCTACGTTCATTCTTTACCCATACCTGGTAAAGATGCTGTGTATGCGCCTGCATCCAGGATTCACCACGTGCCATCCGCCCCAACAAGGTGAGACCGGCATCTACGAAAAAAGCCGTGGGCAACATCAGCCACAACGGCAGCGCAACATCGGTGACGCTGATGCCCAGCGCCAGCAGGCCCGCGACCAGATACCCCAGCGCACCACTCCCGACATCGCCCATGAAGATGCGGGCACGCGGAAAGTTGAAGGGCAGGAAACCCGCACAGCCGGCCACCAAGCTCCAAGCAGCGAGCGCATAGGGGGCCGGCAGCAACAGCCCCGCCCCAATCCCCACGATGATGGCCTGGGTGCTGGCCAGCCCATTGATCCCATCCATGAAGTTCCAGATGTTGATCAAGGACACACCCAACAATGCGCACAACAGCGCCTTCCAGAGGATGCCCGTGCCCTGCCAGACCAACCAGCCAAGCAGCAGCCCTGCCAGCAGATGTATGAACAGACGTGGCAAGGCGGGCAACGGCTTGTGGTCGTCCCACCAGCCAATACCCGCAACCAGCAGCAAGCCCAGCGCAAAAGCCGTCAGGGTCAGTGCCGCCTGGGGCAGCCAGATCCCCCCCAGCACGCAGGCCAGCAGCTGGGAAACAACGATGCCGACACCGCCACCGCGCGGGGTGGAAACACGATGGCTGCGGCGTTCGCCAGGCAGGTCAAACAACTGCCGTCGCCGCGCGTATCGGATCGCAGCCCAGGTAACCACCGCCCCCACTGCGCAGATCACCAGCAGCCAAGGAAAGCTCGACCGCACCGGTCAGAGCACCGCGAAATTCAGCAATGGCTTGACCGTACCCCACTCCTTGCAGCTCGGGCACTGCCAGTGGTGGGTGCGCGCACCAAATCCGCAGCGGGTGCAGCGGTACGCCGGATTACGCACCAGCAACTGGTCGGTGATGTGCTTCAGATCCTGCAGGGTCGCAACCGGATCGGCACCCTCGGCCAGTGTCAGGTCGATCAGTGCGGACTCACCACGCACCGAGGGGCGATCCTTCAGCTGGCGCCCCAGATAGGCGCGCGCCGGCGCCGGCCCTTCCTGCTCTTCCATCAACCGGGTCAACGCCAACACCGGCGCGATGCCACGGTAGTGCTCGGTCATCTCGGCCAGGAAGGCACGGGCACCGGCAATGTCACCGACGTTGCGGTAGTTCTTGAGCAGCTGCGGCAGGATCTCCGGCAGATAGTCCGGATCGTTGCGCGCAGCCCGTTCGAATGCCCGCACTGCCGCCTCATCATTGCCGAAGTCGCTTTCCAGGCGCCCCTCGATGATGCCGGCACGCACGCTCATCGCATCGGCGGCATTGGCACGGTTGATCGCCGCGCGCGCATCTTCCAACCGCCCGGCAGCACGGTAGCGCTCAGCCAGCTCGCACTCGAACTGCCCGATCAGCTTGCCCATGGGCTCGTCAGTGACCGCCTCGTAGCGGGTGGCATTCTCGATCGCCTTCTCCCAGTCACGCTCGGCCTGGTAGATGCTGATCAGGTGCTTGAGCGCCTGCGGCGCACGCTGGTCCAGTTGCGCCAGCTCGGTGAACACCGTTTCGGCCCGGTCCAGCAGACCCGACTTCATGTAGTCCTCACCCAGGGCCAACAATGCCTGCACGCGCTGGGCGTCGCTGAGGTCATTGCGGTTCACCAGCCCCTGGTGCAAACGGATGGCGCGGTCCACTTCACCGCGGCGGCGGAACAGATGCCCCAGCGCCACCTGGGTTTCAAAGGTTTCCTTGTCCAGCTCGGCAATGTGCAGGAACAGCTCGATCGCCTTGTCAGGCTGCTCATTGAGCAGATAGTTCAGGCCACGGAAATAGGTACTGGAAAGGCGGCTGACCTGGTTCTCGCTATGCCGCTGGCCACCGCGGCGGCCGATCACCCAGCCACTGAGTGCTGCAATCGGCAGGAACAGGAAGAACCAGAACCACTCACTGATAAAAGCCATCTGTGATCAGCGCCCGTCAAAAGGTGAAGGAGTCTGTACCGGCGTCACCGGTTCCGGGGTTGCGGTCAGGGCCGCCTTGTTGGCGCGGCGCAGCTTGGCGTACATGGGAACCACCAGCGACGCCATGACCAGACCGCCACCGACCAAGGCACCCAATAACAGCGAGGCGATGATGGCAATACCCGAGGTGGTCTCGAGCACCCAGAAGGCCAGGCTAATCTTGATGGGCTCGGAGTTCAGCGACCCCACCACCAGACCACCGACCAATACGGCCAGCAGGATCAATAGACGAAAGACCTTCATGGCCGGCTGACTCCGTGGAAACAGCCTTTAGCTTACCGGTGCGGACATGAAACCGCAGCATGAATCGCCGCCAATGCGGCATCAACGGCTCAGGCCGGATCGCTTTCCAGCGGCACCACCGAGCTGACGCGCTCGCGCAGCTCCTTGCCCGGCTTGAAGTGCGGCACATGCTTGCCCGGCAGCGCGACCGATTCACCCGTCTTCGGGTTGCGACCCAGGCGCGGCGGACGGTAATGCAGAGAAAAACTACCAAAACCCCGGATCTCGATGCGATCACCCGAGGACAGCGACCCG
Organism: Stenotrophomonas sp. UBA7606; assembly: GCF_002477705.1. NCBI lineage: Bacteria > Pseudomonadati > Pseudomonadota > Gammaproteobacteria > Lysobacterales > Lysobacteraceae > Stenotrophomonas > Stenotrophomonas sp. UBA7606. The sequence continues at coordinate 6,870 of NZ_DLJW01000048.1, forward strand.
CCCATCATTTCCAGCAAGGACTTCACCGCCAGATCGACATCATCAGCCTTCAGGTGCGCCTGGTTGCGCGCGAGGATTTCGATCAGTTCGGATTTGGTCATTGCGTACTCGTCAATGGCTGGGTCTTACCCTGAAACGGCCCGGACTGATGTCCGGGCCGCCAGGTCAAATCTACAACAGGAAGCCGATTACTCGGACTTGTTGCCGTTCAGCTGTGCGCGCAGCAGGGCGCCCAGCTGGGTGGTGCCGCTGGATGCCGAAGAGGACTGGTACTCTTCCAGCACTTCGCGCATTTCGGCATCGTCCTTGGCCTTGATCGACAGCTGCAGGGTACGGCCCTTGCGGTCCATGCCCACGAACTTGGCTTCGATCTTGTCGCCGACCTTCAGGAACTGGGTCGCGTCGTCGACGCGCTCGTTGGCGACGTCACGTGCCGAAACGTAACCTTCGATGCCGTCAGCCAGCTCGATGATTGCGCCCTTGGCATCAACTTCCTTCACGACGCCTTCGACCTTCGAACCCTTCGGGTTGGCAGCCATGTACTGGCCGAACGGATCCTGCTCAAGCTGCTTGACGCCCAGCGAGATGCGCTCGCGCTCCGGATCGACGGCCAGGACCACTGCGTCCAGGGTGTCGCCCTTCTTGAAGTTGCGGACCACGTCTTCGCCGGTGGTGTTCCAGCTGATGTCCGACAGGTGCACCAGGCCGTCGATACCGCCGTCCAGACCGATGAAGATGCCAAAGTCGGTGATCGACTTGATCTGGCCCGACACCTTGTCGCCCTTCTTGTGGATGGCAGCAAAGGTTTCCCACGGGTTGGCAGCAACCTGCTTCATGCCCAGCGAGATGCGACGACGCTCTTCATCGACGTCCAGCACCATCACTTCGACTTCATCACCAACCTGGACAACCTTGGACGGGTTGACGTTCTTGTTGGTCCAATCCATCTCGGACACGTGCACCAGACCTTCAACGCCCGGCTCGATCTCAACGAACGCGCCGTAATCGGTCACGTTGGAGACCTTGCCGAACACGCGGCTGTTGGCCGGGTAACGACGTGCGATGTTGTCCCACGGATCCTCGCCCAGCTGCTTCAGGCCCAGCGAAACGCGGTTGCGCTCGCGGTCGAACTTCAGCACGCGCACGTCCAGCTCGTCGCCGACGTTCACGACTTCGGAAGGATGGCGCACGCGCTTCCATGCCATGTCGGTGATGTGCAGCAGGCCGTCGATACCGCCCAGGTCCACGAATGCGCCGTAGTCGGTCAGATTCTTGACGACACCCTTCAGGATGGCGCCTTCCTGCAGCTTGTCCATCAGCTGCTCGCGCTCTTCCGAGTGCTCGCTCTCGACAACTGCACGACGCGACACGACCACGTTGTTACGCTTGCGGTCCAGCTTGATGAGCTTGAATTCCAGCTCCTTGCCTTCCAGGTAGGCCGGGTCGCGCACGGGGCGCACATCGACCAGCGAACCGGGCAGGAATGCGCGGACATCCTTGATGTCCACGGTGAAACCACCCTTGACCTTGCCGCTGATGCGGCCGGTGATGGTTTCGTTCTTTTCCAACGCTTCTTCCAGCTCGTCCCACACCATGGCGCGCTTTGCCTTCTCGCGCGACAGGACGGTTTCGCCGAAGCCGTTTTCGATGGAGTCCAGTGCAACCTTCACCTGGTCGCCCACGCCCACATCGATTTCGCCAGCGTCGTTACGGAACTGTTCGATCGGCACGATGCCTTCGGACTTCAGGCCGGCGTTGATCACGACCACGTCGCCGCGGACATCAACGACGGTACCGACAACGATGGCACCGGGCTTCAGCTTGGCCAGGTTGGCCTGACTGGCTTCAAACAGTTCTGCAAATGATTCGGTCATTAGATTTACTCAGTTGAACACACGGACAGCGGATCTGTTGCGGAAACCCGTACTGTCCAGCCTGTTGGACGACCCTGTGACAGCGGCCGCATGTGAATGAAAAAACCCACCACGCACCATTGCGTCGCGGGGTTGTTGCAACATCTTGGGTGCGACCGCGGCCGATTGCTCGACCGCGCTCAACGCCGCGTGGATCAGGTTTCCTTGGAAACCAGACCCAGCACCTTGGCAACGACGTCGTCGATGCCAATACCGCTGGTGTCGATGAGGATGGCGTCTTCGGCCGGCCTCAGGGGCGCCACTGCGCGCTGTGCATCACGGGCGTCGCGGGCCATGATCTCACGCAGGAGGTCATCAAAGTTAACCGAAACCCCTTTTTCTTTCAACTGTTTATGCCGCCTCTGGGCGCGTTCCTCGGCGCTGGCGGTCAGAAAAACCTTGAATGGGGCGTCCGGGAAGATGACGGTCCCCATATCCCGACCATCGGCCACCAGGCCCGGCGCAGTCCTGAATGCGCGCTGGCGCTCCTTCAGCGCCGCCCGCACCTCCGGGATGGCAGCAATGGCCGAGGCCAACGCCCCGGTGGTTTCCAGCCGCAGCTCATCGGTGGCGTCGGTGCCGTTGACCAGCACCCGCAGGTTTTCCCCCTGTTCAGCAAACTGCACCTTGGTATCAAAGGTGCAGCGCACCAGTGCCGACGCATCGGAGGTATCCAGATCAGCCCAGCTCGCTGCCACACCGACCGCACGGTACAGCGCGCCGGAATCGAGGTAGTGCCAGCCCAGCTGCCGCGCGACAATGCGACTGACGGTACCCTTGCCTGCCCCGGATGGGCCATCAATGGTGAGGACGGGGGGAAGCTGGCTCATCTGGCTGCCTGATCTGAACGGGAATCAGGCTATTCTAGCGCCCCGCGGCGCAGCACCGGCGGCCGATTTTGTGCAAGCACTTGAACCTGCATGGAATTGCCCGGTAGAATGGCGGGCTTGAACGAGCGTCATCCTGCATATCCGCGGCCGCGCTCCTGAGATCCCTACAGTTATCCGCCGAGGTATGCCATGAAAGTCCTGTCCTCCCTGAAGTCGGCGAAGGCCCGTCACCGTGATTGCAAGGTTGTGCGCCGTCGCGGCAAGATCTTCGTGATCTGCAAGTCGAACCCGCGCTTCAAGGCTCGCCAGCGCTGAGCCAACTGGCGCAAGCCGGTGCCTGCTCCGCAAGGAACAGGCGATGCCAAAAAGCCGCCTCCGGGCGGCTTTTTGCATGCCGGACGTCCCCCCGACACAGGGCTGACGATGACGCATTGCTGAGCACCCGGCTTAATAGCGACGCCGGACCGTTCTTTTGCCCACGTTTTTTGCTGTAATCGCAGCCTGTCCTCTGGGGAGATGTGACCATGAAGCAAGCAATCAAGATTCTGGGCCTGATCGCGGTACTGGCAACAGCACCGGCAGCGATGGCCGACACCCTGCTGATCGAACGCGCACAGGAAAAGCCGGCCGAGGCCATCCCGGCCCGCGGCCAGACCATGGCGCAGGTGGAAGCCCGCTTCGGCGCACCCAGCGAGCGCATGGACCCGCGCGGCGGCCAGAAGCGCCAGTGGCCCACCATCAACCGCTGGGTCTACCCTGCCTTTACCGTGTACTTCGAAAAGCAGCGCGTGATCGACGTGGTGGCCCGCCAGGCCAGCCCGGACGAGATCGGCCCGAAGCCGCCCATCCGCTGACGCACTTCCGGCAGCAGGCGCACACCTGCTGCCCCACCGCCCGACCGGGCCGACCGTAAACGAGAAGAATGAACGACACGCTCCGCTTTCCAGCCGAATGGGAAACCCAGTCCGGCGTATTGATTGCCTGGCCGAACGCCGACACCGACTGGGCCGAGCGCCTGGCCGAGGTCGAGGAAACCTACATCGCGCTGGTCAGCGCCATCACCCGCTTCCAGCCGGTGCTGATCTGCGTGGCCGACGATGACGTCGAGACCTATGCGGAAATGCGACTGCGCTCGAACCGCGTGGACATGGGGCGCGTGCAGTTTGTCACGGCCGCCTACGACGACACTTGGCTGCGCGACTCCGGCCCGATCACCCTCAAGCGCGCCGATGGCAGCTTCCAGCTGCTGGACTTCCGTTTCACCGGCTGGGGCGGCAAATTCGAGGCCAGCCTGGATGACCAACTGGTCGGCGTGCTCGACCAGGCCCAGGTGTTCAACAACGCGCAGGTGCGAAGCATCCCGTTCGCACTGGAAGGCGGCGCCATCGACACGGATGGTGCCGGCACCCTGCTGACCACCTGGCAGTGCCTGCACGAGCGCCACCCGGAGCGCGACCGCGCCTCGCTCAGCGCTGACATGGCCAACTGGATGCAGCAGGAGCGCGTGCTGTGGCTGGACCACGGCTACCTGGAAGGCGACGACACCGACGCCCATGTCGACACCCTCGCCCGCTTTGCCTCGGTCGACAGCATCGTCTACCAGAACTGCGATGACCCGCAGGACTCGCATTTCGCCGAGCTGCAGGCGATGGGCGCTGAACTGGCCGCGCTGCGCACCGCCGACGGCAAGCCCTACCGCCTGTTCCCGCTGCCGTGGGCGCAGCCGGTGCTGGACGAAGGCCGCCGCCTGGCTGCCTCGTATGCGAACTTCCTGATCATCAACGGCGCGGTGCTGATGCCGGCCTATGGTGATGCCGCCGATGATGCCGCGCGTGACGTGCTGGCGCAGGCCTTCCCGGACCGCGAGATCGTGCAGGTGCCCTGCCGCTCGCTGATCTGGCAGAACGGCAGCCTGCACTGCATCACCATGCAGCTGCCGGCCGGCCTGCTGAAGCACTGAACCCGACACATGGCGTACCGAGCCATGCTCGTCAGAGGCCTTACCAGCGAAAAGCGCCCTCACCCCAACCCCTCTCCCGTAAACGGGAGAGGGGCGCAAGCGTAGTGCCGAGCCATGCTCGGCAGGGGCTTTATCAGCGAAAAGCCACCCTCACCCCAACTCCTCTCCCGTAAACGGGAGAGGGGCGCAAGCGTAGTGCCGAGCCATGCTCGGCAGAGGCCTTACGAGCGAAAAGCCACCCTCACCCCAACCCCTCTCCCGTAAACGGGAGAGAGGCGCAAGCGTAGTGCCGAGCCATGCTCGGCAGAGGCCTTACGAGCGAAAAGCCACCCTCACCCCAACCCCTCTCCCGTAAACGGGAGAGGGACGCAAGCGTAGTGCCGAGCCATGCTCGGCTGCCCTTCGCCCACGTCCGTGCAATCCGGACCAGCTATGTACACATGTTCAGCCGAGCATGGCTCGGCCCTACCTGAGAAGCGCAAGCAACCGCATGGCACCACAGCCCCCTCCGTTCAGCCCTGACCACATAGCCAACGCGCATCCGCGTTAACATGCGCGTTTTCCACCGCAGGATCGCAGCATGAACTCGCGCAGCCCCCTTACCGTCGCCCTTGTCCAAGAGCGCAACCACGGTGACGCCGCCGCCAACCTCGCAGTGATCGATGCACGCGTGGCCGAAGCTGCCGCGCAGGGCGCGAAACTGGTGCTGCTGCAGGAACTGCACAACGCTCCGTACTTCTGCCAGCACGAGTCAGTGGACGAGTTCGACCTGGCCGAGCCTATCCCCGGCCCCAGCACCGAACACCTTGGCGCGCTGGCCAGAAAGCACGGCGTGGTCATCGTCGGCTCGCTGTTCGAGCGCCGCGCCGCCGGCCTGTACCACAACACCGCCGTGGTCTTTGAAAAGGACGGCAGCTTGCTGGGCAAGTACCGCAAGATGCACATCCCCGATGACCCGGGCTTCTACGAGAAGTTTTACTTCACCCCGGGCGACATCGGTTTCACCCCCATCGATACCTCGGTCGGCCGCCTCGGCGTGCTGGTCTGCTGGGACCAGTGGTACCCGGAAGCCGCGCGCCTGATGGCGCTGGCCGGCGCCGAGCTGCTGCTCTACCCCACCGCCATCGGCTGGGACCCGGACGATGTGCAGGACGAGAAGAACCGCCAGCGCGACGCCTGGGTGCTGAGCCACCGTGGCCACGCCGTGGCCAACGGCGTGCCGGTGCTGAGCTGCAACCGCGTGGGTCACGAAGCGTCGCCGCTGGGCGCCTCGGGCATCAACTTCTGGGGCAACAGCCACGTGCTGGGTCCGCAGGGCGAGTTCATCGCCGAAGCCGGCACTGATGCGACCCTGCTGGTGTGCGAAGTGGACCTGCAGCGCAGTGAACACGTGCGCCGTATCTGGCCGTTCCTGCGTGATCGCCGCATCGATGCCTACGGCGACCTGCTCAAGCGTTACATCGACTGACCGGACCCGAAATGAGCCTGCAGCTACGCCCCGCAACCCCCGCCGACATCCCGGCCATCACCGCGATCTATGCGGTGGAGGTGCGCGAACTGGTCAACACCTACGAATACGAGGTGCCCAGCGAAGCAGAAATGGCGCAGCGCATGCAGAGCATCACCGAGCACGGCTATCCCTACCTCGTCGCCACCATCGACGACGAGGTAGCCGGCTACGCCTATGCCAACAGCTACCGCGCCCGTATCGCCTATCAGTGGACCGTGGAGAACTCGATCTACGTGGATGCGCGCTTCCACGGCCAGGGCGTTGGCAAGGCGCTGATGCAGGCCCTGATCGCCGAATGCACCGCGCGCGGTTACCGGCAGATGATCGCGGTGATCGGCGAGCCGACCAATACCGCCTCGATCAAGCTGCACGAGCGCTTCGGCTTTGAGCTGATTGGCGTGTTCCGCGGCCTGGGCCGCAAGCACGGGCGCTGGCTGGACACCGTGCAGATGCAACGCGCACTCGGCGACGGTGCCGACAGCGCCCCCACCCATGAATGAAGCAATGACTGACACTTCTGTTGAAACCGGCAGCGAGCTGCTGGCCGGCCAGCCTGTGCGCGTGGTTGAACGCGACGGCGTGCGTTACACCTTGCTGGGGACTGCCCACGTCTCCGTGGCCAGCGTACAGGCCGTCGAGCAGGCCATTGGCTCCGGCCAGTACGACGCGGTTGCCGTCGAGCTGGACCCGCAACGCCTGCAGGCACTGACCAATCCCAATGCACTTGCCCAGCTCGATCTGGTCGAAGTAATCCGCAAGGGGCGCGTGGCACTGTTTGCCGCCAACCTGGCACTGGCCGCCTATCAGCGGCGCCTGGCCGAGCAGTTGGGTATCGAACCCGGTGCCGAACTCAAGCGTGCAGTGGAACTGGCCAAGGCCAATGATCTGCCGGTGCACCTGATTGATCGCGATGTCGGCCTGACCTTCCGCCGCGCCTCGCAGAGCCTGGGCTTCTTCGGCAAGATCAAGCTGGTGATGGGTCTGGGCGCCGGCCTGTTCTCATCCGAGGATGTGGGCGAAGACGAGATCGAGAAGCTCAAGCAGGGCGACATGCTGGAATCGAGCTTCGGCGAGTTCGCCAACGAAAGCCCGGCGCTGTACCAGGCCATCATCGGTGAGCGCGATCGCTATATGGCTACGCGTCTGCGTGAGGAACACAACAGCGAACAGCGCAATGTACTGGCGGTGGTTGGCGCGGGTCACCTTGCAGGGCTGGCCCGCTATCTGGAAACCGATAGCGAAGCTCCGGGTCCGCTGCGAGAGCAGCTGGAAGCGGTGCCGAAGAAGCGCAACATCCCATGGATCACGCTGGGCATTCTGGCCATCGTGCTGGGTGGCATTGGGTTTGGCTTCTGGAAGGGCGGCATGGGCATGGGTGCCGACATGTTGCTGACCTGGGCGATGTTTACCGGCGGCCTGGCTGGCCTGGGTGCGTTGCTTGCTGCCAGCCATCCGTTGAGCATTCTGACCGCGATCGTGGTTGCGCCGTTCAAGCCCTTCCGCCTGAGTATTCCTACCGGTGCGTTTGCGGCGCTGGTGGAGACGCGTCTGCGCAAGCCTACGTATCAGGATTTCCTGCAACTGCGTGATGATGCGCAGAGCCTGAAAGGCTGGTACCGAAATCGCGTTACCCGCATCGTGCTGACTTTCATGCTGACCAATATCGGCAGCATGCTAGGTTTGTGGCTTACCGGCTTCAGTGTTTATGGGAAGTTGGCTGGTTGAGGCCGTTGGGCCGTTGGGCCGTTGGGCCGTTGGGTCTTTGGGGCTTTGAAGCTTTGAGGCTGTAGAGCGCTAAAAGCGTAGAAGCGCCCTCACCCCTACCCCTCTCCCGTAAACGGGAGAGGGGATTGGATCTCATACATCTTCTTCTGCTGCAGCCTTCTCGGCTTACGGCAGCCAAAACCGCATCTCAAGCACCAGCTTTTGCTTCGGCTTTTGCTTCGGCTTCGGCTTTTGCTTCGGCTTCGGCTTCGGCTTTTGCTTCGGCTTCGGCTTCGGCTCTGCTTCGGCTTCTGCTCTCGCTCTTGCTCTGGCTTTTGTTTCGGCTGTCCCCTCTCCCGCATGCGGGAGAGGGGTAGGGGTGAGGGCAGCTCTTGCTTCAGCTGTTGCTCTTGCCTTCGCTGCTAACCGTCAAAGCAACTACAGCCGCCCTGCCCTACAGCCAATCAGCCCTCTACAACCGCCGCATGCTCCACCGGCGGCAAACCGCGCGCACGCCGCACCAACCGCGCCGTGCCGGTACGCAGATCATCCAACAACGCATAGATGGTCGGCAGGAACAACAAACTCACCACCGTCGAGAACGCCAGACCACCCGCAATCGCGCGTGCCATCGGGTAGTACGGCGGCATGCCATCGGCCGTGGTCGTATTCAAGGCAATCGGCACCATCGCCAGGATCGCCGTGCCCATCGTCATCATGATGGGTCGCAGTCGCTCGCGGCTGCCCTCGATCAGGGCCTCCGTGCGCGAGACCCCACGCCGGCGCAGGTTGTTGATGTGTTCGATCATCACAATGCCGTTGTTCACCACCACGCCCATCAGCACCAGGATGCCGATCACCGCCATGATGTTCATCTCGGTGCCGGTCAGCCAGAACAGCCAGTACACGCCGTAGATCGAGAACAGCACACAGGACATGATCGCTGCCGGGAACAACAACGACTCGAACACCGCCGCCATGATCACCACCATCAGGATCAGGGCGATGAAGATCGCCGTCACCATCTGGTCCATGCCGTCGAAGTTGATGTTGAAGCCCGCACCGTTGAAGGTATAACCGTAGCCCGGCGGGAACTGCACCCGGTCCAGGGTCTCCTCGACGGACTTGCGCGCCTGGTCCATCGGCACGTCCTTGGCCAGGCCGGCCTCGATACGCAGCATGGTCTGCCGGTTCAAGCGCTGGATGGAGTTGGCCGCCGGATTGACGTTGACGTCCACCATTGCCAGCAACGGGATCTCCTTGCCGCTGGAACTGCGTACCATGAACGAGGACAGGTCCTCGATGCTGTAGTTCTCCGAGTCCGAGAAACGTACATTGACTGGAATCTCGACGTCATCGCGGTGGAAGTCACGCAGCGATGAGCCACGCAGCGCCATGCCCACGAACTGCGCTACCTGCTGGGCACTGAAGCCATACGATGCTGCACGTTCGCGGTTGACCCGCACGGCCAGTTCGGCATTGGCATCGCCTACGTCCACGCGCACATCGCGCAGCTTGGGATTGCGCGCCAGGATCGGCACGATGTCATCGGCCAGCTCGCGCAAGGTCTGGCTTGAATCACCGACCAGACTGAACCGCAGGCCCTGCCCTTCGCTGCCCATGCCACCCGGCCAGCCGATACCGATCTTGGCACGCGCGGACTGTGGCAGCCCCTTGCGCACCTCTTCCTCGATCTTCTTGCTCTGCTCGCGGTCATCCACCGTCAGGTACAGGCGTGTCTGCGCCCAGCCCTGCTCGGCGAAACGGCTGTAGACGCGCTTGATCTTGAACTCGTCGCGGTTGGCGTTGACGAAGTCCTCGACACGCTGCACTTCCTTGCCCATCTCTTCCTTGGAATAAGAGCCCTTCCACTGATAGAAGATGTTGATCTCATCCGGATCATTGTCATCGCCACCGCCACTGGTGTGGGTCATCGGCCAGACGCTGAGCACCGACACCAGCACGATGCCGGCTACGCTCCAGCCCCGGTTCTGCAAGGTCCAGCGCAGTACCCGCGCATACCGCGCCTGCAGACGGCTGATGAACGGCGACTTCAATGCCGGAGGCGTCTTCATCCGTGCCGACAGCATCGGGATCAGGCTCACTGCCACCAGCCACGACGCCAACAACGAGAACGAGATGGTCAGCGCCAGCTGGGTCAGGTAAATGGTGATGATGTTCTTCTCACCGAACATCATCGGCAGGAACACCACGCAGTGGCACAAGGTACCGGCCGACAGCGCGATCGCCACGTGACGGGTACCGATGATCGAGGCCATCTCCGGTTTGCCAGGGTATTTCTCGCGCTCCTGGTAGATGCTCTCCACCACCACCACGGCGTTGTCCACCAACATGCCTACCGCCAGCAACAAGCCCATCATCGAGATGATGTTCAGGCTGATGCCGGTGAAGTACATGAAGCCCAAGGTCATGATGAAACAGATCGGGATCGCCATCGACACCATCAGCGTTGACGGCCAATGGCGCAGGAAGGCGTACAGCACGATCACCGACAACAACAGGCCGATCGCACCGGCTTCGGCCAGGGCCAACAGCGAGCTGGTGACCGCCTTGCCCGAGTCCCAGGCCACTTCGATATCCACCCCGCGCAGGGCCGGGTCGTCGCCCAGTCTCTCGACTTCCTTGCCTACCGCGCGCGACAGGTCCACCAGGTTCGCCGAGCGCTCCTTGTAGATGTCCACGCCCACGCTGGGCTTGCCTTCCATGCGGCGGACGTAGCTCATGCGCTGCGGCTGCAGGCTGACCTCGGCGATGTCGGACAGGCGGGTACCGCGGTTGTTGATCGGCAGGTCGCGCAGCTCCTGCACTTCCAGCAGCTCACCCTTGGGTTGCACGCGCAGGCGGCGGCCGTCCTCGGTGATCTGCCCGGCCGATACCGCGAAGTTGGCCGCCTGCAGCTTCTGCACCAGATCATTCAGGGCTACGCCATGCGCGCTGATGCGGTCCTTGTCCAGCGCGATCAGTACTTCCTGCTTGGCAACGCCTTCCACTTCAACACGGGCCACGCCGGGCAGACGCTCCAGGCGCTGCTTGATGGCACGCTCGATCATGTCAGCGCGCGCGGTCAGGTCTTCCTTGCTGTTCAGGCGCAGGCTGATGGCTTCCTGGTCACTGGTGCTCCAGCGCTGCACGTAATAACGGCGGAAGTCGTCCGGCAACTCGTCACGCACCGCGTCGATGCGCTCACGCGCTTCGGACGCGGCCATGGCGATATCGCGGTTCCAATCGCTGAATTCGACCTGGATCTGCCCGCCTTCGGCGTTGGCGCGCGAGTTCATCGTCTTGATGCCGGGCATCGTGGCGATGGCCTCTTCAACCGGCCGCAGCAGGTTGCGCTCCACTTCTTCCGGGGTCGAACCCGGGTACGGCAGTGCGATGAAGAAGAACGGGATCGATGCTTCCGGCTCCGACTCCAGCGGCAGCTTGAACGCAGCAATCAGGCCGATCACCACCATCGACACGAACAACATGATGGTGGTGACAGGGCGGCGGATGGACAGCTCGGTGATATTCATCCGCTCAGTCCTTGATGCCGCCGATGGGGTCCTGCTCGTGGCTCAGCACCTGCTCGGCCTGGGCCATGGCCTGGCGTGCACGACGGCCGCGCTCGGCGTAGTACTCGTCCGGCTTGCGATCCAGCAGGTCATACACCACCGGAATCACCAGCAAGGTCAGCAGGGTCGAGACCAGCAGGCCACCAATCACCGTGATCGCCATCGGCGAGCGCACTTCAGCACCTTCACCGAAGGCCAGGGCCAGCGGCAGGAAGCCGAACACCGCGCACAGCGTGGTCATCATGATCGGCCGCAGACGCGAACGTGCCCCCTCTACCAGGGCCTCACGCTTGGCCACGCCTTCCTCGCGCAGCTGGTTGACCTTGTCGATCAGGATGATGGCGTTCTTCACCACCAGACCGACCAATAGAATCAAGCCGATGAACACCACCACCGAGACCGGTGAACGCGCCAACAGCAGGGCCGCCACTGCACCGACCAACGCCAGCGGGATGGTGAACAGGATGACGAAGGGATGCAGCAGCGATTCGAACTGCGATGCCATCACCAGATAGACCAGGAACACCGCCAAGGCGAATGCGAACAGCAGCGAGCGGATCGATTCGCCCAGCTCCTGGCCCTGGCCGCCGATGTGCATGCCCACATCGGTGCCCAGGGGGTTCTTGGCGACCATGCTCTGCACCTCGGCCATCGCCGCACCCAGGTCGATGTCGCGCAGGTTGGCGGAGACAATGGCCACACGGCGCTGGTCGGCACGGTGGATTTCGCTGGGGCCGGTGGTGGCGATGACGTCAGCAACAGACCCCAGTTCGATCGGCTTGGCACCGGTCGGGTTGACGATCAGGCGACGGATGTCGTTGACCGAGGAACGCTCCGATTCCTGCACGCGCACCAGCACGTCGATCTTGCGATCACGGAAGCTGTAGCGGGTGGCGACATTGCCCTTGACCTTGTTGACCACCGCATCGGCGATCTGCCGCGTGGTCAGGCCGAGTGCCGCGGCGCGGTCCTGGTCGAACACCACCTGGATTTCAGGGAAGCCCTGCTCCACCGTCGACTTGACGTCAGCATAGTGCGGACTCTCGCGCAGCATGCCTGCCAGGCGATTGCCGGCGACGCGGATGTCCTCGAGATTATTGCCCTCGATTTCGATTTCCAGCGGCGGCGACAGCGCGAACAGCTCCGGGCGGGCGAAATCCACCTGCGCTGACGGCCAGGCCTTCATGGTCTCGCGCAGCTTCTCGGTCAGTGCCGGCTCCCGCTTGGTGTCATTCATCACCACCGACAGCTTGCCGATGTTCTCGCCGCTCTCGGTCGGGCTGGCATCCAGTCGCGTACCGGTGCCGGAGACCCCGTACAGCAGGCGCACGCCTTCTTCGTCGGCATGCTTGCGCTGCACTTCGCGCACCAGTGCATCGGTCTGCGCCAGTGGCGTGCCCGGCGGCAGCTTGGCGGTCATTTCAAAGCGGTCCTGGGCCAGCTGCGGCAGCAGATCCACGCCCAGCAGCGGCAACGCCGCCAGGGTCAAGCCGAACGCCAACGTCGCAAAACCCAACACAGGCCACGGACGCTTCAATGCCGCCGGCAGCGCGCGCAGATAGCCGGCTTCGGCGCGGCCATACGGCGCCATTGCAAGATCACTGGCCTTGCGCATCACCGGGCCGACCACCGCGGCAATGCCACGGAAAATCCGCACCACGCTCCACGCCAGGAAATAGAAGCCGTAACGGAACATCGCGCCGATGCCACGGCCAGCATAGGCCGCCGGCTTCTTCCAGCGGCTCTGCGGACGCCACGGCTCACGCGGATCCTCGGCCGGGAACTCCAACGGCGGACGGCCCTTCAGCGCGCTCAGCATCGGAATCAGGGTCATCGACACCACCAGCGACACCGCGATGGCGATCGACACGGTCAAGGCCTGGTCACGGAACAACTGGCCGGCGATACCTTCGACGAATACCAGCGGCAGGAACACCGCTATCGTGGTCAGGGTCGAGGCAACCACCGCCATGAACACTTCGCGGGTGCCCTTGATCGCCGCTTCCAGGATGCCCATGCCGCGCTCACGCGCCTTGGCGATGGATTCCAGCACCACGATCGAATCATCCACCACCAGACCGGTGGCCAGCGCCAGGCCGCCCAACGACATCACGTTCAAGCTCAGGCCAAGCTGGCCCATGAAGAAGAAGGTGGCGATGATCGAGATCGGCAGCGACAGCGAGATCACGAAGGTGCTCCAGCCATCGCGCAGGAACAGGAAGATGATCAGCACCGACAGCAGGCCGCCGATCACCGCATCGATCTTGACGTCCTTGATGGCGTGGCGGATGAAGACTGATTGGTCCTCCACCGTGGTCATCTCGATGTCCTTGGGCATTTCCTTGCGGATCTGCTCCAACTTCGCTTCCAGCGCATCAGCAGTGGATACCGTGTTGGCGTCACCTTCCTTGTAGACTGCGAGCTCGACCGCTTCGTGGCCGGCAGCGCGGATCACCGCTTCGCGTTCCTTGTAGCCCTGGCGTACTTCCGCCACGTCCTTCAGGCGCACGCTGGGCGCACTGCTGCTGCCGTCACTGCGCAGCGCCGCGATCACGTTGGGGTCGCTGCTGCCGAGGATGGCCGACATCAGCTGGCGGTTCTCGCCGGTGGAACTGGCCGAGCTGGAACCACTGGCGGTGGTCAGCAGCATCTCGCGCATCTGCTCGACGGTGGCGAACTGGTTGACGGTACGCACCAGATAACGCTGCGAACCTTCTTCCAGACGACCGCCGGACAGGTTGACGTTTTCCTGCTGCAGGCGCTGGATCACCGTATCCAGTGACAGGCCCAGCGCGGCCAGCTTGCGCTGGTCGATATCCACTTGGATCTCGTCTTCCAGGCCGCCACCGACCTTGACCGCGGCCACGCCACTGACCGGCTCCAGCTTGCGCTTGAGGTCCTCGTCGGCATAACGGCGCAGTTCCATCAGCCGGCGCACCGCATCGGCGTCGTTGCCGGCTTCCTGCTTGGACGACAGCGCCAGCCGCATGATCGGCTGGGTGGACGGATTGAAGCGCAGCAGCACTGGCGGCTTGGCCTCCAGCGGCAACTGCAGCGTTTCCATCTTGTCGCGCACGTCCAGCCCGGCCTGCTGCATGTCCGTGCCCCAGGCGAACTCCAGCACCACGTCGCTCTGGCCAGTGCGGGAGATCGACTTGAGTTTGCGCAGGCCCTTGACGATGCCCAGTGCTTCTTCGGCCGGCTGCGAAATCAGGGTCTCCACCTCGGCCGGTGCCGCACCTTCGTAATCGGTACGCACGGTCAGGGTGGGATAGCTCAGGTCCGGCAACAGCTCGACCTTCAGGCTGGACAGCGAGATCAGGCCGAACAACACCAGGGTCAGCGTCATCATCGCAATGGTGACGCGGCGGCGGGTGGCGAACTCGATCAGGTCGAAGCCACCGCTGGAAGCCGATGGTCCGTGGTCACTCATTGCTTGGTCGCCTGTGCAGCGGCCGGTGCCTTGGCGGCCGCAGCCACCGCCTTCTCCTTGCCGATCACCTGTACCGCGCTGCCTTCGCGCAGTGCGGCCTTGCCGGCGATGACGACCTCATCGCCCTGCTGCAGACCGTTGCGCACCTCGATGAAACCCGCATCGTCGTAGCCCAGGGCCAACTCGGTACGCACCGCCTTGCCGTCACGCACCACATAGACCGCCGGCTTGCCACCGTCTTCCAGCAGCGCCGTGCGCGGTACCACCAGGGCATCGGCACGCTGGTCGTAATTGATGCTCAAGCGGCCGAACATGCCGGCCTGCAGCGCATCTTCGCCGGTGAAAGTGGTGACCACGCGGAAGGTACCGGTGCCGTTGTCGACCACCGGTGCGACACGGTCAACAGTACCGGTGAACGGCTTGCCCGGCAGCGCGTCCACCTGCAGCGTCACGGCTTGGCCCGGCTTGAGCTTGGCGATCTCACGCTCCGGCACATTCAAGGTCGCCTCCAGCTGGCTGCTGTCGACGATGCGGATGATCGGCGAGTTGATCTGCACGAAGTTGCCCGGCTTGATGTCGCGTGAGGCCACCACGCCGGAGATCGGCGCCACCACCGTGGTGTAGGACAGCTCCAGCGTCGCCATGCGGTACATCGCGCGTGCGTTCTCCAGGTCGTAACGCAACTGGTCAACGTCGGCGGCACTCACCAGTTGCTGCTGCACCAGCTTCTCGGCGCGGTGGTAGCTGTTTTCCAGCTTGCGCATCTGTGCCTCGCTCTGCGCAACGCTCAGCCGTGCGCGGTCCGGATCCAGCCGCACCAGCGGCTGCCCAGCGCGCACCTGCTGCCCTTCTTCGACCAGCACGGCCAGCGCCACGCCCGAGGTCTTGGCCACCACCTGCGATTCGGCGCGCGGCTCCAGCGCCGCCGTGCCGGCATAGCTGGCAGCAATGGCGCGGCGTTCGGCCTTGGCCACTTCCACGGGCACCGCATCACTGGCCTTCTGCTCGTCCGGGGTCTTGGCCTTGGCCTCTTCCCCGCCGGCCTTGCAGCCTCCCAGCAACAGCGAGGTGGTGATCAGGAGTGCAGCAGCGCAGCTTCCGGTGCGGGCGTGCAGAGTGAAAAGTCGCGACATCGTCTTGTCCCTGGGGATGCGTAGGCAGGTGTTGTAGCAAAGTATTGCACCACCCCACAGCAACACCATGCCCCGAAAGTCATGCCTCCCCATGTCAGTTCATGCCATGCAGGGTCGGCACGGACCTGCCGCACTGCAGCATCCACAACCTGTTCCGAACCGGTAAATACGCGGGCTATACTCGGGCCGTTCCGTATCCCACGGCGGAACCCCAGACCCGCTCACCGGACAAGGAAACCATGCGCCCGCAGCCGCTCGCCGCTTGTTTCGCTCTGGCTTTTGCCCTGACCTTCGGGGCCGCCCAAGCTGATCCGCAGTCTGCACCACCCGCCGTCGCCCCTGCCCCTGCCGCCGCGCCCGCGGCCGCCGTCACCGGCAATGCCAGCGCTGGCCGCACCCTGGCCTATACCTGCCAGGGCTGCCACGGACTCACCGGCTACAAGAACGCCTACCCCAGCTACAAGGTGCCCAAGATCGGCGGCCAATCGCCGCAGTACCTGACCCAGGCACTGACCGAATACCGCGAAGGCAAGCGCAAGCACCCGACCATGCAGGCGCAAGCGACCAGCTTCAGCGTGCAGGACATCGCTGACTTGTCCGCCTACCTGTCCACCATCAAATAAGCGCCGATCATGACGAAACCCACGCACGCACTGCGTTTGTCCATCGCCCTGTTCGCCGCCATAGGTCTGGCCGCGTGTACGCAGTCAGAGGTGGAGTCCAGCGGCAAGTCCGCCGCCGACCCCGGCCACGCCAGCGGTGAACACGGGTCCAGCTCCTCTGCCGGCCTGCCCAACGGCCGCATCGCCGCCGGGGAGCACCTGGCTGCAGCCAAGGGCAAGGCCACCGGCCAAAGCTGCATCGATTGCCACGGTGCCGACGGCAACAACCCGATCGACCCGACCTATCCCAAGCTCGGCGGGCAGTATGGCGACTACCTCGCGCACGCCCTGCAGGCCTACCGCGGCGGCACCCGCGACCACATGCTGATGACCCCGCAGGCCAAGAACCTGAGCGACCAGGACATCGCCGACCTGGCCGCCTACTTCGGCAGCCGCCCCAGCCAGTTGCGCGACCTGCACGGCGTCGACTGATCCCGGCTACATCTGCACACGCAAAGCCGCCGCAAGGGCGGCTTTGCTTTACCCGCCCCATTGCTGTCGGTGCCGACCTCAATGCCACTGTTCCGATGCAGCATCTGCGGTGAAAGCTTCCCCGGCATCCTGGTGGGGCAAAACGCTCCGGTTGGCTTTTACGCAACCCGTTTCATCGAGGCAGCCAGCCCCGAGGAAGCCGAGGCCATCGCGATGGAACGACTTCGCGCGGAACCGACGCTGGATGTACCCGCGGGGTTCCGCACTGAAGATGCACGCGTCCTGTTCGAGGCGATCGTTGAAGTAAACCCGCACACCGAGCGCGGGCCGGAGAGCGGCTTCAGCTTTTTCATCATGGGCAGCTGACGGCGCGCGCAACGCGCAGCTGCTGTCGTCCAGGCTCAACGGCTGCCGTTGTCTTCCTGCAGCGCTTTCTTGAACGGGATATCCGGCGGCGGTCGTGCCTCGGCTGGCTGCTCCTGCATGTTGGGGTTGCTCAAACTGCAGCCGCCACCGAACTGCAGCATCGATACCACGCAGGAAATGCTGGTGTTGGTGCCCGGGATCGGGATCTTGATGTCCTTGATGCCCCTGCGGACCCACTCGGCCAGCAAGGACTCGTTCGGCACCCAGTATTTGTCGAACGAGGTCGGGGTGAATTCATAGGGCGGACGCTTGAGCCACGTACCCGACTCGGCAATGCGCTCCCTGCTCCAGGTGTCGGCGTCGCCACCCGGCGCGCCCCTGTCCGCTTGGCGCGGCGCCTGCTCACCCTCACTGGCCAAGCGCACACTGCCGTCAGCATTGAACAGGCCACGCCCCTGGTCCGCCTGCCCCCCTGCCTTGCCTGGTACCTGTCGCGTGGATGCACCCCAGTCGTCAGCGCGCGCCTGCGCATCCCAACCACCACTGCGATCCTGCGGCTTGGGGCCGGCGCCAGCACTGCTGCCACTCTGTGCATTCGGGCGGTCTGCAGCCGCACCGCTACCGGCCGACATGCTCGCTGTTGATGTTGATGTTGACGCGGTTGCCGACGCCGATGCGGGCGAGGCCGCGCTGCCGGTACTGGCATTGGCTGCCGCGTTCGCAGCAGGCGCGGCGCTTGCCGCGGGGGTATCCGCCACGCCCGGCAACTGCCGTTCACGCACGGCCAACGCCGGCGTCCTGATCTGCGCCTGGGCCTGGGGAGCGCGCACCTGCGCCATGGCCACCGACTGATTCGGCGCCACCTGCACGTCGCGCTCGCGTACGGCGATGTCCTGGACCGGCAGCTGCACCTGACGCTCGGCCACAGGCGTGCGCGCCATGGTTACCGTCTGCTGCTGCGCTGTTTCCACCTGTCGCTCGCGCACCTGCACCTCAGGCATCACAGGCTGCCGCGGCTGGATCGTGGACTGCTCTACCGGCCGTACCTGCAGGGGCGCTTCCGTTGCGGTCTCGATGCTGCGCTCACGCACCTGCGGCACCTGCACACGCGGCACTGCTTCGATGACGGTGGCTTGCGGCAGCACGAAGTCACGCGTGGGTTGCGGCGTTTCAGTCACCTGCAACGGCTGCTCCACCACAACCGCGCCTGCAGGCTGCGCCGGTGACACGGGCACCGGTTTGGATGCATCCACCGGCATGGACTCGGCTTGATCAGCAAGGCTTGCCGATGCCGCACTGGCCTGCGGGGCGGGCTCGGACCTTGCAACATCAGCTGACGCAATCGCTTGCGCTGCAGCCGCTGCACTGGCTTGCGCCTGTTGGACAGCGGGCTGCTCAGCGCTTGCCGGGGTGCCACCGCCCTCCTGCTCCGGCGTGCCGCGCCCGATGTACTCCACCTGCACGCGCTCACCCTGCTCGCCGCTGTCCTCGGCCACATTGCTGCGCACCAGCGCCACCCACAGCAGCAACAATGCAAACAGCACATGCAGCGCCGCACTGAAAAAACCGGCAAACCAGCGTAGACGCCGCTGATCGCGTGGCGGCGGATCGCCGCCATGCCAGAACATCGCCAGGATGATCCACCACAAGGGCTGCGCGACGGGAACGCCGCTGGCAGGCGCAGGCGCCCGTGCCGCCATCACCTGCACCATGTCGGCATTGGCGAAAGCCGACGCAGCCCGGGATGCACGGGTGCGCAGCCAGTTGCTCCAGCTGTACGGCATGCCGGTGCGGCGATCGTGCAGGATGCTGCCCTGCCGACGTGAAGCCAGCAGGTTGATCACATCGGCAACCGTCGTCACCGGCATGCGGATCCGGCTCAGCCTGCGCTGTCGCGCGGGATATACGGGGCCTGACCACTGTCGTGGTCAGTGGCGTCGCGCACGGCGGTGATGCCCGGCACGCGTCCCATCAAGGTCTTCTCGATCCCCTGCTTCAAGGTCACGTCCGCCATGCCGCAGCCGTGGCAACCGCCACCAAAGCGCAGCAGGACCACGCCGTCGGCCGATACTTCCTGCACCGCAACGCGGCCACCATGCGAGGCCAGCTGCGGGTTGATCTCGTTCTCGATCACCCAACGCACGCGCTCGACGATGGAGGCAGCCTCATCCGGGGCTTCCCCCTTGATCTTCGGTGCCTTGATGGTCAGCTGCTGGGCGCCAGCGGCCTGGGTGACGAAATCAATCTCGGCCCCATCCAGCCAGGCCACGCTGGTGGCGGCAACATAAAGCGTGAAGCCATCGCAATCGACCGCCCATTCGTCACCCAGCAGGTCGGTAGGCTCGGCAAACTCCAGGCGCGCATCGGCACGCGGGGTTCCGGGCTCGACCGCGCTCAGGCGCACCCCCATGCCGGGCACGGCCTCGCGTTCGATCAGCTTGCGGAAATAGTTCTGGGCGGTATCTGAGATCTGGATCATGCGGGTATTCTAGCCGTGTCCAGCTTGCCGCTGATGGGACACTGATTCCACAGGCGGCATCATTCAGTCACTCGCTTCATGGAGGTTCCCGATGGCCCCCGACCTGATCCCACTGGTACAGGCCCACTGCATTCCCCGCAAGGGCAGTGAACAGCGCCTGGGCCAAGCCCGGCTGGCCGAGCTGTTGCCGCAGGTGCCTGGCTGGGAGCTGGCCGAGAATGGCCAGGCCCTGCTGCGTACATTCCGCTTTGACAACTACCACGGCACCATGGCCTTCGTGAACGCGCTGGCGTGGATTGCCCACCGCGAAGACCACCACCCCGACCTGGGCGTGCATTACGACCGTGCAGTCGTGCGTTTTTCCACCCACGATGTGGGCGGCCTGAGCGAGAACGACTTCATCTGTGCCGCCAAGGCATCAGCGCTGACGGAGCAATGAGATGAAACTGCAACTAGTGTTGGGTTCCCTGGCAGCCGCCATGCTGCTCAGCGCCTGCGGCGAGGGCCAGCCGGATGCACCGGCCATCGGCCCGACCGAGGTGGCCGCGGTACAGACGCCGCCGCCGGACTATCCGGCCGAACTGGCCTGCACCGGCGTCGGCGGCAAGAGCGTGCTGAAGGTAGTGATTGGTCCGGAAGGCAGCCCTACCGACGTCTCCCTGGTAACCAGCAGCGGCAACAGCCAGCTGGACGACTCGGCGGCGGCCCGCGTGCGCGAGTGGAAGTTCAAGGCAGCCACCCGCAATGGCCAGCCGGTGCCGACCACCATCCAGGTGCCGGTGAGCTTCAATCCGCCCGACCCCAAGCCGGATGAGTGCTTTGCTATTGAAGAGCGCGTCAGGCGCGGTGGTTGATACCCGCTGATGCACCCTGTAACCCCCGATAATCTCTGGATCGCCTTCGGGCTGACCGCGGCTGCCGGCCTGGCCACAGCCGTCGGCAGCCTGCTGGTGCTGTTCTCCAGGCGCCCCAACCCGCGCCTGCTGGCCTTCGGGCTTGCCTTCGCCGGCGGCGCCATGGTGTATGTGTCGCTGTCGGAAATCCTGAACAAATCAGTGGCTTCGTTCGCCCAGGCCTATGGCGACCGCCTCGGCTTCACCTACGGCACGCTGTGGTTCCTGGGCGGCGTGCTGCTGGTGGTATTGATTGACCATCTGGTGCCCAACCCGCACGAAACCCTGGACAAGCAGGACCCGGCGTTCAAGGACAAGAACCGCAGCAGCATCCGCCGGGTCGGCCTGCTCAGCGCAGTGGCCATCACCGCGCACAACTTCCCGGAAGGCCTGGCCACCTTCTTCGCCACCCTGGAAAGCCCCTCGGTTGGCCTGCCACTGGCCTTTGCCATCGCCATCCACAACATCCCCGAAGGCATCGCCATCGCGGTGCCGGTGTACTTTGCCACCGGACGCAAATCCTATGCCTTTGGCGCCAGCCTGCTGTCAGGCCTTGCCGAGCCGATCGGCGCGGCCATTGGCTATTTCGCACTGGCGGGGTCGCTGTCGCACGCCACCTTCGGGGCGGTGTTTGGCCTGATCGCCGGCATCATGGTGTTCCTGGCCCTGGACGAACTGCTACCGGCAGCCAAGCGCTATGCCAAGGGGCACGAGACCGTTTACGGGCTGGTGATCGGCATGGCCACCATCGCCATCAGCCTGGTGCTGTTCAAGTGGTAGTGAAGCGGGGATTGGGGATTGGGGATTCGTAAAAGCGGCAATTGGCCGCTGACAGGACATGAGGCGCTGGCCTTTGCCAATCTCAAATCCCGAATCCCCTATCGCTGCCTCAGGGGATTGGGGATTGGTAAAAGCGGCAACTGGCCGCTGACGGGACATGAGGTGCCGGCCTTTGCCCATCTCAGATCCCGAATCCTCTATCCTTGCCTTACTTGCCGCCCCCCACCTCAAAGCCTGTCCATCGCCTCGACCAGCTCGGGTGCCAGCGGTGCGTTCAATAAATAAGGTGTCTTGCCACCGTCCAGCGCGAACTCCAGCGAGGCCGCGTGCAGGAACAGGCGTTTGAGCCCGATCTGCTCACGAAAGCGCTTGTTGACGGCCGGATCGCCGTATTTGTCGTCACCTGCCACCGGGTGCCCGATGTGCTGGGCATGTACACGGATCTGGTGGGTACGGCCGGTCTCAATCCGCACCTCGCAGTAGGAATGGCCACCGCGCCGCTCCAGCACCTTGAAATGGCTCAGGGACGGCTTGCCGATCGCGTTCACCTGGACATGGCGCTCACCACCCTGGCGCAGGCCGACATGCAGCGGTGCGTCCACGCTCATTACCCCGTCGGGCATGCGCCCGGCCAGCAGGGTCAGGTAGCGTTTCTGGATGCCACCATGGTCTTCACGCAGCAGGGCCTGCAGCTCGACCAGCGCCGAGCGCTTCTTGGCCATGATCAGCAGGCCCGAAGTGTCCCGGTCCAGCCGGTGCACCAGTTCCAGGCTCATGTTCGGGCGCAGCGCCCGCATGGTCTCGATCGCCCCATGGCTGATACCACTGCCACCATGGCTGGCCACCCCGGTCGGCTTGTTGATCACCAGCAGCTTGGCATCCTCGAAGACGATGGCCTGCTCCATGCGCTGCAGGAAGCTGACCGGCGGCGGTGCCTTGTCTCCCGCCTCATTGAGATTAACAGGGGGCACCCGCACCTCCTCGCCCGCCTCCAGCTTGCGCTCGGCCTTGGCGCGGCCGCCATTGACCCGCACCTGGCCGCTGCGCACCAGTTTGTAGATCAGGCTGCGCGGGGCACCCTTCAGTTGGCCCAGCAGGAAGTTGTCCAGCCGCTGTCCGGCCCTGTCTTCAGGAACCTTGATCAGGCGCACACTGGATTTGCCCGCAGGCGATTGTTGGCGGTTATCGGAGTCAGTCATCAGCCTATTTATTCTGCTACACTCGGGGGGCGAGATAAGGGTTTGATTTCGTTGGAAGTTGGTCAGGGCCAGAAGCCCCGCTCCCGACGGATCCGGCACAGTACGCGGCCACCGCCCCCGGGGCGGCCATGTTAGCGGCTCGTCGGCGCTCCCGGCCATCGCCGGATGCCAAAAGCATCCGTGCTGGACGAAACCAATGTCCCGTGCGACGCCACTGACCCCGGTCTGGGGCGGCCGCCGGCCCTGAAACACCTAAAACAAGAAAGAAGCGCTCCCGCGGCCTGCCGTGGTGTCGTAGCGCTGGAAACCCAAGCTGCCCTGCCCGCGCCTGCGCGAATGGGTGGCCACCCGTGACCAGAGGCGAAACCCCATGGCGTTCCGCGCGGTAGCAGCGCGCGAGGAACGCACAATGAAGCGAATGCTGATCAATGCCACGCAGGCTGAAGAACTGCGCGTGGCCATCGTCGACGGGCAGAACCTGTACGACATCGATATCGAGCAGCCGTCCAAGGAACAGAAGAAGTCCAACATCTACAAGGGCCGCATCACCCGCCTGGAGCCGTCGCTCGAGGCTGCCTTTGTCGAGTACGGCGGTGACCGCCATGGCTTCCTGCCGCTGAAGGAAATCTCCCGCGATTACTTCCAGGCGGGTGTGGACCACAACAAGGCCACCATCAAGGAACTCCTGCGCGAAGGCCAGGAAATCGTCGTCCAGGTCGACAAGGAAGAACGTGGCAACAAGGGCGCCGCCCTGACCACCTTCATCTCCCTGGCCGGCCGCTACATGGTGCTGATGCCCAATTCCCCCTCTGCCGGCGGCGTTTCCCGTCGCATCGAGGGCGAAGACCGCGCCGCGCTGAAGGAAGCGCTGGACAAGCTGAACATCCCCGACGACATGGGCGTGATCATCCGCACCGCCGGCGTCGGCCGCGATGCCGAAGAGCTGCAGTGGGATCTGGACTATCTGTTGCAGGTCTGGCGCTCGATCGCCGAAGCCGCACTGACCAAGCCGGCCCCGTTCCTGATCTACCAGGAATCGCGCCTGATCGTGCGCGCCCTGCGCGACTACCTGCGCTCGGACGTGGGCGAGATCCTGGTCGACACCGAAGAGCTGTACGAGACTGCCCGCGACTTCATGCAGCAGGTGATGCCGCAGACCCTGCGCAAGCTCAAGCACTACAAGGACGACATCCCGCTGTTCAACCGCTTCCAGATCGAATCGCAGATCGAGGCGATCTACGAGCGCAACGTGCGCCTGCCCTCTGGCGGCTCGATCGTGGTTGACCAGACCGAGGCGCTGACCGCCATCGACGTCAACTCGGCCCGCTCCACCAAGGGCAGCGACATCGAGGACACCGCGTTCCAGACCAACCTGGAGGCCGCCGAGGAAGTGGCCCGCCAGCTGCGTCTGCGCGACCTGGGCGGCCTGGTGGTCATCGACTTCATCGACATGTCCTCCAACAAGCACCAGCGCGAAGTCGAGAACCGCCTGCAGAACGCCCTGAAGTACGACCGCGCCCGCGTTCAGCTGGGCCGTATTTCGCGCTTCGGCCTGATGGAAATGAGCCGCCAGCGCCTGCGTCCGAGCCTGGGTGAATCCAGCCAGATCGTCTGCCCGCGCTGTGACGGCCAGGGCCGCATGCGCAGCGTCGAGTCGCTGTCGCTGTCCATCATCCGCGTCGCCGAGGAGCACGCGATGAAGGAGAACACCGGACAGGTGCTGGTCCAGGCCCCGGTGGAAATCGCCAACTTCCTGCTCAACGAGAAGCGCGGTGCCCTGCGTGAGATCGAGCGGCGCCACGACGCGCCGATCGTCATCGTTGCCGACGAGCAGTTGCATACCCCGCACTACGAGGTCACGCGCCTGCGTGACAACGAACTGGGCGAAGAGTCGAACAAGCCCAGCTACCAGCGCGGCACCCCGCGCAAGCTGCCGGTGCATGCGCTGACCAAGGCCCAGCTGAACATCCCGCCGGCACCGGCGGTCACCCAGGTCAAGCACAGCCAGCCGGCCCCGGTCCGTGAAGTGGTGGAGCCGGTTGCAGCGCCTGCGCCTGCACCGGTCGCCGCTGCCCCGGCAGCAGGCGGCGTGATGGGCTGGCTCAAGCGGGTGTTCGGCGGCGATGCCGCAGCACCGGCACAGCCGGCCCCGCAGCAACGCCAGGACGGCGGCCGCAACAACCGCAATGACCGCGGCAACCAGCGCCGTGATGGCCGCAACGGCAACGCGGGCAACAATGCCCAGCAGTCCCGTGGCAACAATGGCAACGGTAACCGCCGTGACGAGCAGCGCCGCGATGAACGTCGTGAGGACCGTCGCGATGATCGCCGCCAAGGCAATGACAAGCAGCAGCCGCAGGGCCAGAACAACGGCCAGCAGCAGCCCAAGCAGCGCAACGAGCAGGCCCAGCCGCAGCAGGGCAAGCCGCGCAACGAACAGCAGCCCAAGCCGCAGAAGCAGCCCAAGCAGCCCAAGCCGCAGCAGGACGCCGACAAGGCACAGCAGCCGGCCGCCGAAAAGCCCTCGCGCCAGCAGCAACCTGCAGCCGAAGCGCCCCGCACCAACGTGGCGGCAGTCGCTGCTGTGCCGGTAGCGGCCGTTGCCGCCACCGCCGACGCCGTCAGCAATGTCGCCGCACCGGTCCCGGCACAGGACAAGCTGGCACAGGACAAGCTGGCACAGGACAAGCCGGCGCAGGAGCCCGCAGCGCAGGTCGCCACCGGCGTCGACAGCACTGAAGAAGTGATCGTGGCTGCCGTCAGCGGCAGCGACGAAGTGGGCGCAGGCGGTGATGAGGCCGCAAGCGAAGGCGGCAGCCGTCGTCGACGTGGTCGTCGCGGCGGTCGTCGCCGTCGCCGCGGCAACGGTGAAGGTGCCGCAGGCGCCGAGCTGGGCTCCCACGACGAGGACGGTATCGACGGCAACGACGATGCCGATGGCAGCGACGGCGAGGCCGACAGCACCGCCGCGGCTCCGGCACCGGCCCGCAAGGCCAGCAGCCAGCCCGAGTTCGACTTTGACGACGATGCTGCTGTCGAGACCAAGACGGAAACCAAGCCGATGGCAGTCGCACCGGCTGCGGCCGCTGTGGCCGCAGCGGCCACCGAGGTCGCCCCCCCGGCCGCCGATGCAGTGGCCAGCGTCACCGCGCCGGTGATCGAAGTCGCCCAGCCGCAGGCCACCCTGCACGAACCGGCAGCACCGTCGGCCCCGGCCGAAACGCCGGCACCGGCTGTGGTCGAACCTGTCCCGGCGGCGGCCGAAGCAACACCGGCTCCGATTGCCTCCCCGGCGGCAGAAGCACCGGCGGCAGTTCCCGCCGTGGTTGAGGCGGCTCCGCCGGCAGTTGCCGACTCCGCGCCAGCAGTTGCCATCACCGCAGAACCCGAAGTCATTGCCGCACCGGCAGCAGTGGCACCGGCGACTCCCGAGAACGGCCAGCTGTTTGCATCACCTGCCGCCATCGAACCGACCTCCGAAGCAGCAAGCGTGCAGACGCACGCCGAGCAGAAGGTGGAAGACGAGGCAGCGCAGGCGCAAGCGGATGCCGAAACCAGGAAGTCCGATAGCTGATTGAAAGGCTGCAGCATCTGCAGCCTCCAGCAGAAAAAAGAAGCGGCCTCAGGGCCGCTTCTTTTTACCCGGGTGGAAGGGGAACGGGGCGAATAAACGCGCTTCTGGAAAGCTCCATGTGTCGCTCGCTTGCTACGTCAACAGCAGCGCGCAACAGCGCCAGGAACGATGTACCTCGCGAAGTCTGGCATCTGGCAGCAAAGGCTGCTCCTCCCCAGCCCTCCCCTTTTCTACGCAAACGGGAGGGAGCAACAGCCGTACCAATCCTCTTCGCTGCTGGGAAATGAGAGGGGCAACAGGCGTGTCAGCCCTCCCCTTGCTACGCGCAAAAGGGGCGAGCGGCAGCCGCTGAAACCGCACCTGCCTAAAAAAACAGCGGCCCTCAAGCCGCTGTTTCATCACCTGCAACACATCAGAGAAAAGCCAGTCAGATCGGCCGCGTAGGATCCACCACGCCATACTGCGCCGCCAGCCGCGCCAGCGCGATGTTGTCCTGCACATTGAGCTTCTGGAACAGACGCGCCTTGTGCGTGTTGACGGTCTTTGCACTCAGGCTCAAGCGCCGCGCGATCTCTTCCTGGCGGTGCCCCTGGATCAGCAGCAATGCCACTTCCAACTCACGCGGTGACAACAGATCAAACGGCGACTCGCCCCCTTCCAGATTGGACAAGGCCAGGTTCTGCGCAATGCTGTTGGCCAGATAGCGGCGCCCCAGGGCCACATCATGTACCGCGCGGATCAGCTCCTTTGAATCACCAGCCTTGCCGACATAGCCCGACGCCCCCGCTTCGAGCAGCCGCTTGGGCATGGGCCCATCTTCAAGCACCGACACGATGATCACCTTGGTGCCGTGATCCCCCTTGACGATGCGTTCGGTGATCTCCAATCCACTGAGCCCCGGCAGGTGCAGGTCACACAGCACTACATCCGGCTTGAGGCGGCGAACCAATGGCAACGCAACTTCGCCGCTGTCCGCTTCCCCGACAACGTCGATGCCAGGCTGCCCGGAAAGAATCATCCGGATACCTGTGCGCACTAAGGCGTGGTCATCGATAAGAAAAACACTGATGGACATGACGGATTCCTCGCAACGAGGTAAAGGTTGAGATCGTGGCCACGTCCCGTACCGGGCATCCGAGGCGACGGCCTCCCCCGTCCCCTCTTGGCGAAAGCCATGCGTATTATCGAACAGAAGTGGCCTTCCGGCGCACCAGCAGGCCTTCACGCAGGGGCTGGACCTTGTTTTCCCGGGTGCCGGGGGTGTTGGATTGGTGCCCTGCGAAGGCGGGTCCACTATGCCGATCACGCCGTCGGGCCGCCCATCAGGTCAACGCGCCCAACTACTTAGGGGTTTTCTTACGCAAGCGACAGCAGCGCTGACAGCTACGCGGATGTCATCAAATCGCAGGCAACGACCAGCGCTTGCGGAACATCACCGTATGCACCCCCACCACCCATACCAGTGCCGCGCACCAGCCGGCCAGGATGTCCGAGGGGTAATGCACGCCCAGATACACCCGCGACAGGCCCACCAGCGGCACGAACAACAGCGCGGCGGCCACAACCG
Organism: Stenotrophomonas sp. UBA7606; assembly: GCF_002477705.1. Taxonomy (NCBI): domain Bacteria; kingdom Pseudomonadati; phylum Pseudomonadota; class Gammaproteobacteria; order Lysobacterales; family Lysobacteraceae; genus Stenotrophomonas; species Stenotrophomonas sp. UBA7606. The sequence goes on from NZ_DLJW01000048.1 coordinate 34,880, forward strand.
GCCAACGCCAACGCGTATTCCAGACCAGGAACACCACGGTCAACGCCAGGGTCATCGAGCCCATCGCATGGCCACTGGGAAAGCTGAAAGTGCTTTCCGGCGCGACTGACTCCCACAGGCTCGGCCGGTCGCGCTGGAACATCTGCTTGCTGGCCAGGTTCAACAAGGCCGAGCCAATGAAGGCGGTAGTGGCAAAGGCCGCTTTGCGCCAGCGTCGCGCGATCAGCAACGCGACGACGATAAGCACATCCAGCGGAATCACGCCCCATTGGTAGCCCAGCTTGGACAACAGCACGAAGAAGGCATCCAGTGCCGGCGAGGCCATGGCATGCATGCGCAGCAACATCGCATCGTCGAAATGCAGTGACTCGGCCTCATGTATTTCCTCGGCCAAGCTGGCAAAGCCTGCCAGCGGCAGCAGCACACCGACAAACAGCAACAGCAGGCGCCAATTATTGTGCGCCAGCCATCGCCGCAGGCCTGCGGCTTCGGCCCGGGACTCAGCCGGGGTTTCGCGCATAGCGGGTTTCAACGTAATCGTCGATCAAGGCGACGAAATCCTGGGCGATGTTCTCGCCACGCAGGGTGACCTTCTTCTCACCGTCGACAAACACCGGCGCGGCCGGGGTCTCGCCGGTGCCCGGCAGGGAAATGCCGATATTGGCGTGACGCGACTCACCCGGGCCGTTGACGATGCAGCCCATCACCGCCAGGGTCATGTTCTCCGCGCCCGGATGGCTGACACGCCACACCGGCATCTTCTCGCGTACATGGTTCTGCACGACCTTGGCCAGCTCCTGGAAGAACTCGGAGGTGGTGCGGCCGCAGCCCGGGCAGGCCGTGACCATGGGCGTGAAAGCGCGTTGGCCGGTGGTCTGCAGCAGCTCCTGGGCAACAATGACTTCCTGCGTGCGCGGCTGGCCCGGCTCGGGCGTCAGCGAGATGCGGATGGTGTCGCCAATGCCCTCCTGCAGCAGCACGGCCAGCGCCGCCGAGGAGGCGACGATGCCCTTGCTGCCGATACCGGCTTCGGTCAGACCCAGGTGCAGGGCGAAATCCGAACGCAGCGCCAGGTCGCGGTACACCGCGATCAACTCCTGCACACCGCTGACCTTGGCTGACAACACGATGCGATCGCGCGGCAGGCCGAGCTCAACCGCGGTCTCGGCCGAATCCAGCGCCGAGCGGATCAACGCTTCGCGCAGCACGCGGCCGGCATCCCAGGGCTGGGCACGCTGGCTGTTTTCATCCATCAGCTTGGCCGCCAGGGCCTGGTCCAGCGAGCCCCAGTTGGCGCCAATGCGGACCGGCTTGTTGTACTTGATCGCGAACTCGATCAGCTGCGCGAACTGGGTGTCCTTCTTCTTGCCGAAGCCGACATTGCCGGGGTTGATGCGGTACTTGGCCAGCGCTTCGGCGCAGGCCGGCTCGCCGCTCAGCAGCTGGTGGCCGTTGTAATGGAAGTCGCCGATCAGCGGCACCTCGATGCCCATCATCCGCAGCTTCTCGACGATGCGCGGGATGGCGGCGGCCGACTCGGGGTTGTTGACGGTAAGCCGCACCATCTCCGAGCCCGCGCGCCACAGTTCGGCCACCTGCTTGACGCTGGCAGCCACATCGGCGGTATCGGTATTGGTCATCGATTGCACGACCACGGGGCTGCCCCCACCCACCTTGACGCCGCCGATATCGACAGCCTGGGTGATGCGGCGGGGCCACGCGGTAGCGTCGGTGGGCGGTGTTGGGCGGGTCACGGCGTCATGCATGGGTAGCATTTTAGCGCGCCCTGCACCCGCACGGGATGAACCTTCCGTTGCGTTGTAGCGGCCCGGACAGCATACGATTGCACCATGCAGACCCAAGACACCTCCTTCCTGCGCACCCTGTGCAGCCTGCGCTGGCTGGCCACCGCCGGCCAGGCCACCACCATCCTGGTCGCCACCTGGCTGCTGGGGCTGGAACTGCCGCAGCTACCCTTGTGGGCCGGCGTGCTGGTACTGGCACTGTTCAACCTGTACGTGCAGCTGCGCGTGCATGACAGCGACCCTGCCCCGGTCACCGCTTTTGGCCACATCCTGATCGATGTCACTGTGCTGACCTGGATGGTGGGCTGGAGCGGCGGCATCGCCAATCCGTTCGGCTCGTTGTTCCTGATCCTGATCGCGCTGGCGGCATTGGCGTTGCCGCTGCGCTGGACCCACGCTGTGGCCGCAGCCTGCGTCGCCGGTTATGCGCTCAGCGCGGTATTCGGCCTGCCGCTGAAAGGCGGCTATTTCGACACGATGAGCCTGCACCTGTGGGGCGCGGCCGCCAATTTCCTGCTGTCCAGCGTGGTGGTGCTGGTGTTCTCCACGCGCTTGGCCGCGGCGCTGCGCGAACGCGAAAACCAACTGGCGCTGCTGCGCGAGCGTTTCGTCCGCAATGAAGGCATCGTCGCCCTGGCCACCCATGCCGCCTCGGTAGCGCATGAGCTCAATACCCCGCTGGCGACGATGACCCTGCTCACCGACGACATCGCCGAGCAATGCGCGGACAACCCGGAGATGCGCGACGACCTGGAAACCCTGCGCGAACTGCTGGTGCAATGCAGGGAGAAGGTCATGGCACTGGCCGCACCGGCCGAGGGCGCGCGCAGCCGCGCCCAGGTATCCATCGGCAGCGTGCTGGAACAGTGGCGGCTGGTGCGCCCCACCATCGAGCTGCGGCGCAACGCCGATGCGCCGCTGCAACTGCAACTGGAACCGGGCATCGGCCACCTGCTGCAGGTGCTGCTCAACAACGCCGCCGACGCGGGTGAGAACAGTGGCCGCGCGCAGATTGACCTGGATATCCGCGTCCGTGACGGCCAGCTCTATGGCGAGGTGCGCGACTACGGACCGGGTTTCAACGCCAATGACGCCGCCCTGCCCGGCACCTTGTTCAACAGCGGCAAGACCGACGGTATGGGTGTCGGCCTGGCGCTGTCCCATGCCACCATTGAACGCCTGCATGGTGAGTTGTGGACGCGCCCGGCCGATGGCCAGGGAGCACGCGTCGGCTTCCGCCTGCCACTGCACCACACCGAGGCTACCGAATGAATGCTCCTGCCGCCCACGGCCTGCTGGTCGACGACGACCCGCTGTACCTGCGCACCCTGCAACGCACGTTGGCGCGTCGCGGTATCGACACGGTCACCGCCACCGATACGGCCGGTGCGCTGCAACTGGCACTGCAGTCCGCGCCGGCCTTTGCCCTGATCGACCTGAAGCTGGGCAGCGAGTCCGGGCTGACCTTGATTCAGCCGCTGCGTGAGCTGCGCAAGGACATGCGCATCCTGCTGGTTACCGGCTACGCCTCCATCGCCACCGCGGTGGAAGCGATCAAACTGGGCGCCGACGACTACCTGCCCAAGCCCGCCACGGTGCAGATGATCATGCGCGCGCTGGGTGAGGACGAGGAAGGTGCGGAAGAACCGGAAGAACTGGAACCACCGGATGCGATGACGCCGATCAGCCGCCTGCAGTGGGAGCACATCCAGCAGGCGCTGCATGAAACCGGCGGCAATGTGTCGGCCGCCGCACGCCTGCTCGGCATGCACCGGCGTTCGCTGCAGCGCAAGCTGACCAAGCGGCCCAGCCCGGAGCGCGACCCGAACAGGTAATCCCGCTCCCTGTAGTGCCGAGCCATGCTCGGCAGGGGCCTTCACCCGTAATACAAAGGGCACGCCACCCAACCCTCCCCTCGCCAACGGCAAAGGGATCTATAGTGCCGAGCCATGCTCGGCAGGGGGTCTTCACCCGTAACGCAAAGAGCCTTACCCCTCCCCAGCCCTCCCCTTGCCTTCGGCAAAGGGAGGGAGCATGAAAAAGCCGCGCATCTCTGCGCGGCTTTCCCCAAACAACAACCCGCTATCAGCGCAACCGCGCCAACAACTCCCGGGTCAGCGGATCCGCAATCTCCACCGCCTCACCCTGCACCGCCGGCAGCAACTGGCTGGCCAGCTGCTTGCCCAGCTCGACACCGAACTGATCGAAGGCATTGATGTCCCAGATCACCGATTGCACGTAGACCGCGTGTTCGTACATCGCAATCAGCGCCCCCAGTGACTGCGGGGTCAGCGCATCAAGCAGGATCATCGTGCTCGGGCGCCCACCCGGGTACTGGCGGTGCGGGTCTTCGCTGTCCTGGCCATTGGCCAGGGCTTCGGTCTGCGCCAGCAGGTTGGCCAGCAGGGCCTGGTGGTTGATCTCGTAGGGATCGTCGCTACGCACGCAGCCGATGAAATCGGCCGGCACGATGCTGGTGCCCTGGTGCAGGGCCTGGAAGAAGCTGTGCTGCACATCGGTGCCTGCACCGCCCCACCATACCGACACGGTGTCGCCATCAACCGGGCCGCCATCGCGCTTCACCCGCTTGCCCAGGCTCTCCATCACCAGCTGCTGCAGGTAGGCTGGCAACAAGGCCATGCGCTGGTCATAGGTCATCACCGCATGCGTGGCATAACCCAGCACATTGCGATTCCAGATATCGGTCAGCGCATGCAGCACCGGCAGGTTGCTGGCCAACGGCGCACTGGCCGCATGTGCGTCCATCTGCGCAGCGCCTTCCAGCAGTTGGCCAAAGCGTTCAAAACCGATGGCCAATGCAATCGGGAAGCCCACCGCCGACCACAGCGAGTAACGGCCACCGACCCAATCCCACATCGGCAGTACGCGCTCAGCGGCGATATCGAAAGCCTTGGCAGCGCGCTCGGGATTGGCACTGACCGCATACAGCCGCTCGCTGCCGCCCAGCCAATCGCACAGGATGCGGCCATTGAGCAGGGTTTCCTGGGTGCCAAAGGTCTTGGAAATCAGGATGCCGGCGGTGGTCGCCGGGTCCAGCGTCGCCAAGGTGCGCTGCATCGCCGCGCCGTCGACATTGGAAACAAAATGCACGCGGAAGCGCGCACCGGTCACCGGCCGCAGCGCATCGGCGACCAGGCGCGGACCCAGGTCCGAGCCGCCAATGCCGACACTGACGATATCGGTGACGTTGCTGGACGCCAGCGCCTGGATCAGGCCTTCCATCTGCGCCAGCACGGCCACCGCTTCGGCACGCGCGGCCACCGCAACCGGAGCGTCGCTGGCGTCACCGCGCAGCGCGCTGTGCAGCACCGCGCGGTCCTCGGTGTGGTTGATCTTCTGGCCGGAGAACAGGCGCTGGAAACCGCCGGCGACATCGCGCGCGGCGGCCAGTTCCAACAACGCATCCAGGGCGGCGCGGTCATATTTCTGCCGCGCGAAGTTCACATACAACGGACCGACCTTCAGCGCCAGGCGCTGCACCCGGTCAGGCTCTGCGGCCATCAGCGAGGGAATGCCGGTGCCCTGCAGACGCTGGGCGTGGGCGTGCAATACGTCGTATCCGTTGTTGGTGATCATGCGGCCTGTGTAGGGATGCTGTCGTTGGTGTGGGAAATGCGGTTGTCGCCGTCGACGTAGACCAGCTTCGGCTTGAAGCTGTCAGCCTCGGCTTCGCTCATGCTGGCGAAGGCGGCGATGATGATGATGTCGCCCACCTGCACGTGGCGCGCGGCGCCGCCGTTGAGCGAGATCACGCCACTGCCGGCTTCGGCACGCAGCGCATAGGTGGTGAAGCGTGCACCGTTGGTCACGTCCCAGATGTGCACCTGTTCAAACTCGCGGATGCCGGTCGCCTGCAGCAGGTTGTCGTCGATCGCGATGGAGCCTTCGTAGTTCAGCTCCGAATGGGTGACGGTGGCGCGGTGGATCTTGGTCTTGAGCAGGGAGAGTTGCATGACGATGCCGAAACTGCGTGAGAAAGGGCGCAGTCTAGCACCGCTGCGCGGCCTTGCCCGCACTGCAACATGACCTGTCCCGGCTGGCCCGGTCACATACGACGATGGCGCCACCAGGGCGCCATCAAGGGTCTTGCAGGACATCGGCAAGGGACAAGGACAGTCCCTTCATTGCCCCATTCAGAACTCGATATTGTCGATCAGCCGGGTATTGCCCAGCTTGGCCGCGACCAACGCCACGCGGGCACCGCGGGGGTCCTGGCCCGGCTCGCTCAGGTTGGGCAGCCGCACCACAGCGTAATCCACCACGAAACCGGCGGCCTGCAACGCGGCCGCACCCTCGGCCTCCACCTGCTCCCGCACGGCACCTGCCTGGTAGGCATCACGCATACCCAACAGCACCTTGCGGATGACGGTGGCCTGCGGACGCACGTCGGCGGTCAGGTACTGGTTGCGCGAACTCATCGCCAGCCCGTCCTCCTCACGCACGATGTCGCCACCGAGGATCTCGATCGGGAACGCCAGGTCGGCCACCATCTGCTGGATGACGGCCAACTGCTGGTAATCCTTGCGACCAAAGGCAGCCACGTCCGGCTGCACCTGGTTGAACAGGCGGCTCACCACCGTGCACACGCCATCGAAGTGGCCCGGGCGGTGTGCGCCCTCCAGCAGCGAGCTCACCCCGGGCACGTGCACATTGGCAGCCAGCTCCACGCCAAACGGATACATCGATTCCACCGTTGGCAGCCACAACACGTCACAGCCAGCCTTCTGCAGGCCGCTGGTATCGGCTTCGGGCGTGCGCGGATAACGGGTGAAATCTTCGTTCGGGCCGAACTGGGTCGGGTTGACGAACACGCTGGACACCACTTTGTCAGCGTGCTGACGCGCCAGCTTGACCAGCGAGTAGTGACCTGCGTGCAGGTTGCCCATGGTGGGCACCAGCGCAACGCGCAGGCCCTGGCGCTTCCAGCCGCTGACAACGGCGCGCAGCCGGGAAAGTTCGGTAACGGTCTCAATCATGATGCGTACGCATGCTCCGCGTCGGGGAAGGTGCCGGCGCGCACGGCGTCGGCATAGGCCTGCACGGCACCTGCCACGGAGCCGCCTTCGGCAAGGAAATCCTTGACGAACTTGGGCCGACGGTGGCCACTGTCCAGACCGAGGAAATCATGCAGCACCAGCACCTGCCCATCGCACTGCGGGCCGGCGCCGATGCCGATGGTGGGCGCGCTAATCTCCGCGGTCACCCGCGCGGCCACCGGGGTGGGCACGCATTCGAGCACCAGCAGGCTGGCCCCGGCCTCGACCACGGCCTTGGCATCGTCCAGCAACTGCTGGGCGGCGTCGCCACGGCCCTGTACCCGGTAGCCCCCTAGTCGCAGCACCGACTGCGGGGTCAACCCCAGATGCGAACAAACCGGAATTTCGCGCTCCACCAGATAGCGGATGATGTCCAGCTTGAAGCCGGCACCTTCGATCTTCACCATCTCCGCGCCCGCCTGCAGCAGCTGCAGCGAGGCTTCCAGAGCGCGCTCGGGGGTGGCGTCGGCGCCGAATGGCAGGTCGGCCACCAGCAGCGCACGCTGCAGTACGCGGGCCACCACGGTGGTGTGGTAGACCATGTCGGCGACGCTGACCGGCAGCGTTGAATCGTGGCCCTGCACCACCATGCCCAGCGAATCACCGATAAGAATCAGGTCAACGCCATTGGCATCGAGGGCGCGGGCAAAGCCGGCGTCATAGGCGGTCAACATCACCAGCTTCTGGCCATTGCGCTTGGCCTCGGCCAATGCCGGGACGGTCCAGGGCTTGCTGTCTGCGTGCGTGCTCATGTGGGGATAACAGTGGCGTATGAGCCGACCATTATCCCCCTATCGGAGTGATGTCGCAGGTTTTCATGCCTACCAGCGCGTCACGCACCGTCCCATGCCCGGGTATGCAGGCGTCGGCCGCCACCTCGGCCAGCGGCAGCAGGGCGAACGCCCGCTGGTGAAGGTAGGGGTGAGGCACCTGCAGCTGCGGCAGGTCGATCACCTGTTCGCCATACAGCAGCAGGTCCAGGTCCAGTGTGCGCGGGCCCCACTGCTGGCCCTCCTGGCGCACCCGGCCGAACTGCTGCTCGGTCGCCAGCAGTTGCTCCAGCAGCACCGGCGCCGGCAGGTCGGTCTCCAGGGCCACTGCGGCATTGATGAAATCCGGCTGCGCCTCGTTACCCCAGGCGGGCGTCCGGTACAAACGCGATGCCGCCAGCAGACGCGTCTGCGGCAGCACCGCCAACGCGTTGATCGCCGCGCGCAGGGTGGCCTGCGCGTCGCCCAGGTTGGCGCCCAGGCCTACGCAGGCCAACACCATGTTTACTCGCCCGCCGCTGCGGGGCCGCTACGACGGCGGCGGCGACGGCGGCGCCGCGGAGCATCGCCCTCTTCGGCCATCTCGGCCTGCGCGGCTTCCAGTGCCGATTCCAGCTCCGGCCCCTTCTGCTGCTGCGCCTCGCGCCAGAACGCGATGTCTTCCTGGTGCTCGTCCGAACCCGCCTGACGCAGCGCCAGGAAGTCGAACGCGGCACGGAAGCGCGGATGCGCCAAGGTGCGGAACACCCGCTTGCGCTGGCGCGACCCGAACCGCGACTGCAGCAACCATATCTCCTGCATCGGCAACGAGAACCGGCGCGGCAGGGCGATGGTGGTCAGCTGATGCAGGGTGACCCGGTCGGCGGCGCGACGCTGCGCCTCTTCCGGCGCCAAGCCCTGCCGCTGCAGGGCAATGAGGTTGCGGCAGAATGCCGGCCATAGCAGCAACGCGAACAGGAAGGCCGGCGACACCGGCTCCTCGTTGGCCACCCGCTCATCGGTGTTGCGCAGGCCTTCGATCAGCACCCGGCGCAGCGCACCGCTGCGGTTGCTCTTCAGCGCGGCAGCGCTTTCGGGGAACAACACGGCCAGCAGGCCGTAACGCTCCAGGCCCTCGAAGCTGGCCACGCCGTGCCCGGACAGGAACAGCTTGAGCACTTCCTCGAACAGGCGTGCCGGCGCGGCTTCGTTCAACAGCCCGGCCAGGCGCGGGATCGGTTCGGCCGTGGCTGGCTCGATCTCGAACCGCAGCTTGGCCGCCAGCCGCACCGCGCGCAGCATGCGTACGGGGTCCTCGCGATAACGCTGCTCAGGGTCGCCGATCAGCTTCATGCGCCGGGCCAGCACGTCCTCGAAGCCGCCGGTGTAGTCACGCACCGAGAAATCCTCGATGGCGTAATACAAGGCGTTGCAGGTGAAGTCGCGGCGTACCGCATCGTCCTCGATGCTGCCGTAGACATTGTCGCGGACCAGCATGCCGTTCTCGACCTCGCGGTCACCGCTGCCGTCATCGCTGTTGGCACGGAACGTGGCCACCTCGATGATCTCGCGGCCAAACACGACATGGGCAAGCCGGAACCGGCGGCCGATCAGGCGGCAGTTGCGGAACAACTGCTTCACCTGCTCCGGCGTGGCATCGGTGGCGACGTCGAAATCCTTGGGGCGCCCACCTACCAGCAGGTCACGGACGGCACCACCTACAAGGTAGGCGCCGAAACCGGACTCGCGCAGGCGGTACAGGACCCGCAGCGCGTTGGGACTGATGTCCTTGCGCGAGATCGTGTGCTGATCGCGCGGAATGACGTGCAGGGTGAACGGCGTTGTAACTGTGGAATTGATGGTGGCGCTTCCAGTTGGGTTTACGGGATTGCCGAGCGGCAACCAGATGCATATACTAGCGCGCTCGCCAGACGCGACCAAACGCTCCCTTCGTCTAGTGGTTAGGACGTGGCCCTCTCAAGGCTAAAACAGGGGTTCGAGTCCCCTAGGGAGCGCCAACTCCGTCTGCGAAACCGAAAAGCCCCGCCCTGCGGGGTTTTTTGCTTTAACGGCCCGCTCCGCCACGCGCGATCAACCGCCTGCGCCCGGAAGCGAGGATTCCCCGCCCCAGCCCTGGCAAGCTGCACTAGAATTGCCAGGCTCAAAGCCGGACCCCGTCATGCCTTTTGTCGTCACCGAAAACTGCATCAAGTGCAAACACACCGATTGCGTTGAAGTCTGCCCGGTGGATTGCTTCCACGAAGGCCCCAACTTCCTGGTCATCGACCCGGACGAGTGCATCGACTGCACGCTGTGCGAGCCCGAATGCCCGGTCAACGCGATCTTCCCGGAAGACGACGTGCCAGCCGGCCAGGAAGGCTTCGTCGCGCTGAACGCCGAACTGGCCAAGGCCTGGCCGGTATTGACCGTGCGCAAGGACCCGCCGGCAGATGCGGCCGAATGGGACGGCAAGCCGGACAAGCTGAAGCTGCTGGAGCGCTGATCAGCGCCGCAGCCACGAAAAAGGGCGCCTTGGGCGCCCTTTTTTGTTCATCCGACCCTGCCGGACTCAGCCGCCCAGCCTGGTCTTCAGCGCAGCCACCAGCTTGGTCGCTGCCGCATCGGTGGCCGGCAGGCCACGCGGGTCCACCGCCGACACATAGGCACCGGCGTCGGTGGCCACGACGCGCACCAGGAAGTTGCTGCCTTCATAGGCCACGTCATACGAGCCCAGCAGCTGGGCACGGCTGGCGATGGTCAGGCCTTCGACGCCGGCCAGCGCGTCGCCCACCTTGCCAAACACCTCGTCGCGGCTGCCACTGACGGTGAAGCCGTTGGCGGCGGCAGCCGGTGCGGCCACCGCAGCCGGCTTGGTGGCCGAAGCCAGCGCCGGGATCGCGGTCGCACCCGAGGTGTTGGGCAGGTTCAGGTCCGGCGGCACTTCCAGCGGACGGGCTTCCGGGGCCAACGCGTAGTCACCGCGCGCACCGCGCTTGAAGAAGCAGCCGGAGGTGGCGACGGCGGTTACCACGCCCAGCACCAGCAGCGAGAACACGCGGACGGTTGAGGTTTGACGCATGGGTGAATCTCCAGGGTTCAGGCCGCCAGATCAGCGGCTGGATAGTTCTTCCAACGCGCCCACGTCCGCCGCCAGATGGTCGGCATGGGCGTGGTGCGGCGCAGAAAGCGGGAGCAGCGGCAAACGCAGCCCCTGACCAAAACCAAGCCGCTGCAGCAGCGCCTTGACCGGAATGGGGTTGGATTCAACGCCACAGAAATCGTGGTACGGCTGCAGGCGATCGTCCCAGGCCTCGGCCGCCTCGCGCTGGCCAGCACGGGCCAGATCGCAGAGCGTGCGGTAGGCACCGGGCAGCACATTGGAGCCGACCGAAATCAGGCCATCGGCACCGGCCAGCATCGAGCGCGCGGCGGTGCCATCATCGCCACTGAGCAGGGCAAAGCTGTCGCTGCGCAGTTCCAGCAGCGCCTTGACCCGGGTGGTATCGCCCACCGCCTCCTTGATGGCGACGATGTTGGGATGCCCGGCCAGCTGCGCCACGGTCTCCGGCAGCAGATCGCAGCCGGTGCGCCCGGGCACGTTGTACAGCACCACCGGCAGGCCGCCCTGCTCGGCCACCGCCAGATAGTGCTGGCGCAGGCCTTCCTGGGTGGGCCGCACATACGGCGGCGCCACCACCAGCGCATGGGTGGCGCCATTGGCCGCCGCACGCCGGGTCAGGGCGATGGTACGGGCGGTGCCGGACAGCCCGGTGCCGGCCAGCACCGGCATTTTGCCGCCCAGCGTGGCCACTGCGCTGCGCAGCAGGCTGTCGTATTCATCGTCGGACAGGGTCGAGGCTTCGCCGGTGGAGCCGGCGACGACGACGCCCTGCACGCCGCCGGAGAGCTGCTGGGCCAGCAAGCGCTGCCAAGCGTCGGTATCGAGTGCACCGTCCGCCAGGAACGGCGTTGCCAATGCGGTGATCAGGCCATGGATGGACAAGAGGTTTGTCGCTCTTCGTGGGGGTAAAGAGGCCCGCCAGTGGGCGGGTTCGTGACCAAAAGCATGTTACTTGCCGGTCGAAAGCAGGGGCAAGTATGCTGGACACCAGCGAACGGCCCGCCCGGCGGCGCCGTTCAGACTCTCCAGCATTCCGGAACCACCTTGACCGACACCACGCCGCGGCCGTTGCCGACCGAAAACCACCTCCTGATCAACGCCTATACGACGCATCCGGAGTCCCCCCTGCTGTCCGTCACCCGTCGCATCGCCGACAGCGGCTGCAACCTGGTCGACGCCCGCCTGGCCACCGTCGGCCGCGACGTCTCCGTCACCACCCTGGCCACCGGCTCCTGGGATGCCGTTGCCAAGCTCGAAGCCATGCTGGCGCGCCTGGAGCGCGAGGAAGGGCTCAAGCTGGTGTGGTACCGCACCGCCGCCAAGCAGGCCCAATCCAACCTGCTGCCCTACATCGTTGAAGTCATTGCCGCCGACAAGCCGGGCATCCTGTTCCAACTGGCCGATTTCTTCGACCGCCAGGGCATCACCATCGAGAACCTGCAGAGCACCCGTTACCAGGCCATGCAGACCGGTGCGGAGATGTTCTCGGCACAGATCACCATCGGCGTACCCGCCAACATGCATATCGCCGCCCTGCGCGACGATTTTCTCGAATTCTGCGACCACCTCAACCTGGACGCGATCATGGACCCGATGAAGTTCTGATGGTTTCGCGCACCCATCACAGGTGCGCGGCGTTTCATGTAACTGCAATCGAATACCCCCAGGCTCCGGAAAGGATCTGATGAACATCGGCGATACCCTGGACCGAACCACCCTCACCCTGCCACTGGCCCTGTCCGGCGGCGCCACCACCACCCTCGGCGAGCTCGCCGGCCACTGGCTGGTGCTGTATTTCTACCCCAAGGACAGCACCCCCGGCTGCACTACCGAAGGCCTGGACTTCAACGCCCTGCTGCCCAGGTTCAAGCGTGCCGGCGCACAGGTGTTCGGCGTCTCCCGCGACTCGTTGAAGTCCCACGACAACTTCTGCGCCAAGCAGGGTTTCAAGTTCCCGTTGATCAGCGACGCCGATGAAGCGCTATGCACCGCCTTCGACGTGATCAAGATGAAGAACATGTACGGCAAGCAGGTGCGCGGCATCGAACGCAGCACCTTCCTGATCTCGCCTGACAGCCAGCTCGTGCAGGAATGGCGCAAGGTCAAGGTTGCCGGCCATGCCGATGCCGTGCTCGACGCACTGAAGGCCGCTCAAACCAAGTGACCCACCTCCTGTTCCAACCCACCCCATCGCCCTGCCCTGCAGGTGCGATGGCGTGACCCTGTCCCGCCACCAGGAATCGACGATGACCCGAGGCAAGCGCATCTACGTACTGGATACCAACGTGCTGATGCACGATCCGACCGCGCTGTTCAAATTCGAGGAACACGATGTCTACCTGCCCATGCAGGTGATCGAGGAGCTGGACAACGGCAAGAAGGGCACCACCGAAGCGAGCCGCAACGCCCGCCAGGTGAGCCGCTTCCTCAACGAGCTGATCGAAGAAGCCGGTATCGGCAGCGTACAGAACGGCGTGCCACTGGCCCGCCCCAAGGGCCTGCAGCTGCGCGGCGCGCAGAGCGCCGGCAACCTGTACTTCCAGACCAGCCACTTCGAAGCCGGCAAGAGCTTTGGCAAGGTGATCCCGGACAACGCCATCCTCGGCGCCATCCTGGCCCTGAAGGAGCAGCACCCGGAAACCCCAGTGGTGTTCATCTCCAAGGACATCAACCTGCGCATCAAGGCCGCCATCGCCGGCATCGATTCGGAGGATTACGAAAACGACCGCGCGCTGGACGATTTCAGCCTGCTTTATACCGGTGCCACCGCACTGCCGGAAGACTTCTGGAAGAAACACAGCGACAACCTGCGCAGCTGGAGTGACAAGGGCCGCACCAGCTACGAGATTCTCGCCGCCGACGACGAGGACTGGCACCCGAACCAGTACGCCTACCTGCCCGGTGATGACGAAGTCGAGCTGAAGGTCGCCAAGGTGGAGAGCGATGGCCGCGTCACTCTGTCGTTGGTCAATGACTTCCGCCACGGCTCGCACTCGGTGTGGGGCATCACCGCGCGCAACCGCGAGCAGAACTTCGCGCTCAACGCGCTGATGGACCCGGAAATCGACTTCGTCACCCTGCTCGGCACCGCCGGCACCGGCAAGACCCTGCTGGCGCTGGCCGCCGGGCTGGCACAGACCATGGACACCCAGCGCTACCGCGAGATCATCATGACCCGCGCCACGGTCAGCGTCGGCGAGGACATCGGCTTCCTGCCCGGCACCGAGGAAGAAAAGATGACGCCATGGATGGGCGCGCTCACCGACAACCTGGAAGTGCTCACCCACAACCAGGAGGGTGGTGCCTGGGGCCGCGCGGCCACCAACGACCTGCTGGCCAGCCGCATCAAGATCCGCTCGCTGAACTTCATGCGCGGGCGCACCTTCCTGTCGCGCTACCTGATCCTGGACGAGGCGCAGAACCTCACCCCCAAGCAGATGAAGACCCTGATCACCCGCGCCGGCCCTGGCACCAAGATCGTCTGCCTGGGCAATGTCGAGCAGATCGACACGCCCTACCTCACCGAAACCACCTCCGGCCTCACCTATGCGGTGGACCGATTCAAGAATTGGCCGCACAGTGCGCACATCACGTTGCGCCGGGGCGAACGCTCGCGCCTGGCCGATTACGCCTCGGAGGTTTTGTGAAACAGCTGCACAGCTTGTCCCTGTTGGCCACGGCATGCCTTGCCGTGGCCGCCTGCACCCCGTCAAACACGCGCCCGGGCAGCAGCGTGCCAACGGCCGTCAAGGCAGGGCAATCCTGGGTGGTCACCCGCCCGGTCGTGGCCGCGCAGGTGCTGGACACCTGCTCACGCGACAGCCCCGCCAAGCATGCCGGTGAAGTCACCGGCTACTGGGCGCCCAGCCGTGCCGATATCGACGCACTTGAAAGCCGGCTTGCACAACTGCAGCCGCAGATCGCCGAACCCGGCCAGTCCGGTCGCCAGTACGTGGGCTTTGAAAGCAACGGCAAGCGTCTGGTCTACATCAACGCCTTCAGCCTGCCCGACCACAGCAAGATCGATCCCGCGCGCGAGGCCATCCGCGTCTGTGATGGTGGCGCACAGTTCTGGGGCGCAGTGTATGACCCCCAGGACGGCAGCTTCTCCAGCATCGAACGCAACGGCGCGCTGTAGGTAAAGGCACCGCCACATGGGCATCCGCCTCCCCACCTGGGTCTGGGTTGGTGCGGTCGCACTGTCGTGTGTGGCCGGCATGGTCAACGTGGTTGGCTTCCTGGGGTTTGAACACCAGGCCGTCAGCCACCTGACCGGCAGCACCAGCCAGCTGGGCATCGCCCTGGCCGAACGTGACTGGCGCTCGGTCGGGCACCTGTGGGGCTTGCTGATCGCTTTTTCGCTGGGCGCCATGCTCAGCGGCCTGATCATCCAGGGCGAAAGCCTGCAGTTGGGACGCCGCTACGGTGCCGCACTGGCATTGGAATCGGCCCTGCTGCTCGTTGCCATCCCACTGTTCAAGCAGCAACAGGTGTGGGGCGCACTGGCTGCGGCCATGGCCTGCGGCCTGCAGAATGCGCTGGCCACCACCTTCAGTGGCGCGGTGGTGCGCACCACCCACCTCAGCGGCATGTTCACCGATCTGGGCATCGGCCTGGGCCACCTGCTGCGCGGCCTGCCATTGCAACTGCGGCGACTGACACTGAGCGGCCTGATCATCAGCGGCTTCCTTGCCGGTGGCGTCATTGGTGCCTGGCTGTTCCTGCGCTGGCAATATGACGCTCTACTGGCACCGGCACTGCTCACCGGCATCAGCGGGCTGGGCTATGTGCTTTACCGGCAATGGGTGTTGCTGCGGCGGCGCTGAAGCAAGCACCGGGCAAACATTGCACAATTCCGGCATGAGCCCTTCTACCCCCGTTTCCGCGCTGACCATCGCCGGCTCCGACTCCGGCGGTGGCGCCGGCATCCAGGCCGACCTCAAGGCCTTCGCCGCACATCGCGTGCATGGCCTGTCCGCCATCGCCGCCCTCACCGCCCAACACACCCGTGGCGTCACCGCCGTGCACGTCCCACCACTGGATTTCCTGCAGGCACAGATCGACGCCTGCTTCGAAGACTTCGACATCCATGCGGTGAAGCTTGGCATGCTGGCCAATGCCGAGGTGATCCACCTGGTGGCCGATGCACTGGAGCGCCACCGGCCGGCACACATCGTGCTGGACCCGGTGATGATCGCCACCAGCGGCGCCAAGCTGCTGCAGGACAGCGCCCTGCAGGCACTGTGCGAACGCCTGCTGCCAATGGCCACCCTGCTCACCCCCAATACACCCGAGGCCGAGCTGTTGCTCGGTCGGCGCATCCAGAGCGCGGAGGACGCAGAGGATGCAGCCACCGCCCTGCTGGAACTGGGTGCCAGCGCAGTGCTGCTGAAGGGCGGCCACCTGCAGGAAGGCAAGCGCGTGGTCGACCGCTATTTCGATGGCGTTGCCCGCGAGGAATACAGCCATGTGCGCCTGCCCATCGATGCCCATGGCACCGGCTGCACCCTGGCCTCGGCCATCGCCGCACAGCTTTGCCGCGGACTGAGCATGGCCAATGCCTGCGAAGCCGCCATCGACTATGTTGCGCGCGGACTGAGCGGCGGCTACTTCCCCGGCCGCAGCGACGTCATGGTGCTTGACCATTTCGGCGCGGCACCGACGGCATGAGCAGCGCAGGAACCGCACCACACATCGAACAGTTGTCCGTCGAAAGCAGCGACGGCCATCGCTTCGAACTGCTTGCCTGCCTGCCGGAGCAGGCAACGGCCAGCCTGCTCTGGCTGCCAGCGCTGGGCGTGGCTGCACGCCACTACCTGCCCTTCGCACACGCACTGGCTGGCAAGGGCATTGCCGTGTTCGTGCATGAGTGGCGCGGCAACGGCAGCAGCAGCCTGCGCCCCGACCGCGCGCATGACTGGGGTTACCAGGCCCTGCTGCAACAGGACCTGCCCGCAGCGGAGGCGGTAGTGCAGTCCCGGCTACCGGCACTGCCCTTGCGCCTGGGCGGGCACAGCCTTGGTGGACAACTCAGTTGCTGCTACGCAGGCATGCGCGCGCTGCCATTGGACGCACTGTGGCTGGTCGCCAGCGGTACGCCGTGGTGGCGCAGCTTTCCCGGGCCACGGGGCTGGCTGCTGCCGCTGGCCTACCGCTTCCTGCCGTGGCTGGCGCAGCGCAACGGCAGCCTGCCCGGCCGCCGCGTCGGCTTCGGCGGCACAGAAGCACGCAGCCTGATCCGCGACTGGGCCGGCGTGGGCCTGAGCAACCACTATGCAGCCGCAGGACTGCCCGTCGACCTGGAGGCCGGCATGCGCTGCATCAGCGCCCCAACGCGGGCGATCGTGTTCGACAGTGATTGGCTGGCACCGGCCAGTTCCATGCGCGCGCTGCTGGCAAAGATGAGCGCCTCGCCCAGCAGCCTGCAGGTGCTGTCCTCCGCACAACTGGGTGTGCGTGCTGATCATTTCCAATGGATGAAATCACCGCAATCGGTGGCCGAGGCGTTGTTTCATCACAATGATTAAGAATTTTTCACAAAACCGTTGACGCAAACGCCGCATATCCGCATAATCTCGCTCCTGGCAACGACGCGCTCGTAGCTCAGTTGGATAGAGTACCTGGCTACGAACCAGGTGGTCGGGAGTTCGAATCTCTCCGAGCGCACCATGTCAGAACGCAGATTCAATCTGCACCGCTTCAAACTACAACAGCAATGTTGAGCGCTCGTAGCTCAGTTGGATAGAGTACCTGGCTACGAACCAGGTGGTCGGGAGTTCGAATCTCTCCGAGCGCACCAATACCAAAAACAGCAGGCATTGCCTGCTGTTTTTTTATGTGCGCTTTTTGATGACAACCCAGCCAAGAATGCATCACGTAGTGCCGAGCCATGCTCGGCAGAGGCGTTACCGGGAAAGCTCCAGCCGAGCATGGCTCGGCTCTACAGTGGCGCCGCGCTCCCCGGCGCCAGCGCGCCCTACAAGCCCCTTAGCGACGCATCCCGTAGTGCCGAGCCGTGCTCGGCAGAGGCCTTACCGGGAAAGCGCCAGCCGAGCATGGCCCGGCTCTACAGTGGCACCGCACCACCTGGTGCCAGCGCGCCCTACAAGCCCCTTAGCGATGCATCCCGTAGTGCCGAGCCATGCTCGGCAGAAGCCTTACCGGGAAAGCGCCAGCCGAGCATGGCTCGGCTCTACAGTGGCACCGCAATCCCCGGCGCCAGCGCGCCCTACAAGCCCCTTAGCGATGTATCACGTACTGCCGAGCCATGCTCGGCAGAGGCCTTACCAGGAAAGCGCCAGCCGAGCATGGCTCGGCTCTACAGTGGCACCGCAATCCCCGACGCCAGCGCGCCCTACAAGCCTCTTAGCGATGTATCACGTAGTGCCGAGCCATGCTCGGCAGAGGCCTTACCGGGAAAGCTCCAGCCGCGCACGACAGGACTCCACGACACAGCTTCTGGGCAATGCTCCGGAACGGCACCCTGAAGCACCACCGTTGCGCACACATCGGCCACACCCTGGCGCAACAGCCCTCAAAATAAAAACCCGAAGAGACTGCGGAATGAAAAACCTGCAGGCACAAAAAAGCCCCTGATCAGGGGCTTTTTTGAAACTGGCGGAGTGAGAGGGATTCGAACCCTCGATAGAGCTTTTGACCCTATACTCCCTTAGCAGGGGAGCCCCTTCGGCCTCTCGGGCATCACTCCGTTTTTCTTGCCCCGCTGCGTGTATTCCGAAGCGGGGCGCGAAGAATAACGTTAAACGAGGTGAAAGGTAAACCCTTATTCGGAAGTTTCTTCACTTCCCGATGCAGCGGGCTCATCACCACGCTGGATACGCTGGAAAATCTCCTCGCGATGTACTGCAACATCCTTCGGAGCGGTGATACCGATACGTACCTGGTTGCCCTTGACGCCAAGCACAGTCACGCTGACCGAGTCGCCGATCATCAAGGTTTCGCCTACACGGCGAGTCAGGATCAACATTGTGAAAATCTCCATGGAACCGGTGGATTTCCCACCGGC
This sequence comes from Stenotrophomonas sp. UBA7606, assembly GCF_002477705.1. Taxonomy (NCBI): domain Bacteria; kingdom Pseudomonadati; phylum Pseudomonadota; class Gammaproteobacteria; order Lysobacterales; family Lysobacteraceae; genus Stenotrophomonas; species Stenotrophomonas sp. UBA7606. Next base: position 53,638 of record NZ_DLJW01000048.1, read on the forward strand.
ATTGGCGCGCTTAGAGCTATGCGCCCCACGACAAAGGGGAAAGACTCCCCATGGTAACGGCAGGGCGCGAACAGCTTCAAGGTATTAGGCTTGATGCATTCAGGCCAGATGCGGCTTGACCCAATCCACCACCCCATCGAGGGCTGCCACCAGCTGCGGACCGTCATCACCGCCGCCCTGGGCCATGTCCGGGCGCCCGCCGCCCTTGCCGCCCACCTGCTTGGCGACGTGGGACAGCAGCTCACCGGCCTTGACCTTGCCCAGCGCCGAACCACTGACGCCAGCCACCAGAGCCGCCTTGCCTTCCTGGGTACCTGCCAGCAGGATCACCGCGTCACCCAGCTGCTGCTTCAGGCGATCCATGGCATCACGCAGGGCCTTGGCGTCAAAACCTTCCAGACGGGCTGCCAGCACCTTCACGCCGCCAACCTCGACCGCCGCAGCGCCCAGATCCGCGGTAGCACCCGAGGCGACCTTGGCCTTGAGTGCCTCCAGTTCGCGCTCCAGCTTCTTCTGCCGCTCGCCCAGCAGACGGATCTTGTCGACCACATCACCTGCACTGCCGCCCAGCAGCTGCGCGGCCTCGTGCAGACGGGCCTCCTCGGCCGACACGTAATCCAGCGCGCCCTGCCCGGTCACCGCCTCGAT
>NZ_DLJW01000048.1:54377-105951 GCF_002477705.1 Stenotrophomonas sp. UBA7606
CTCGCCGTACTTCTCGCCGAACAGCGCCATCGCACCGAAATCCAGCGCTTCCTGCATGCCCATGTTGTGCACTTCGGCCGCATTGTTGGCACGCACCTGCTCGTTGACCTTGCGCTCGATGATCGCCAGCTCTTCGGCAGTGATCGGCTGGAAGTGCGAGAAGTCGAAGCGCAGGCGGTCCGGCGCCACCAGCGAACCCTTCTGCTGCACATGGGTGCCCAGCACTTCGCGCAGGGCGGCGTGCAGCAGGTGGGTTGCCGAGTGGTTGAGGATGGTGGCGCCACGGCGCGCACCGTCCACGGTACCGGCCAGCACGTCACCCAGCTTGATGGCGCCCTGCTCCAGCGTGCCGACGTGGCCATGGAACTGGCCTGCGAACTTCTGCGTATCGGTCACCGCCAGCTTCACGCCAGCGGCCGACAGCACGCCGGTATCGCCGACCTGGCCGCCGGATTCGGCGTAGAACGGGGTCTGCGCGGTGAACACGATCACCTCGTCACCGGCCTGCACGGCGTCCACCGGGCGGCCATCCTTGATCAGCGCCACGACCTTCTGGCCTTCGGCCTGCAGGGCGTCATAGCCCAGGAAAACCGTCGGCGACAAGGTCGCCACCAGCTCGGCCGGCAGGGTCACGCCGCCACCGAACTTGCCGGCGGCACGCGCGGTCTCGCGCTGGTGCTCCATCGAGGCCTCGAAGCCGTCCATGTCCACGCGCATGCCACGCTCGCGGGCGATGTCGGCGGTCAGGTCAACCGGGAAACCATAGGTGTCGTACAGGCGGAACGCGTCCACGCCCGGGATGACACCATCGCTGACCTTGGCCGCGACGTCGTCGAAAATCTTCATGCCGGCGTCCAGCGTCTCGGCAAAACGCTCTTCCTCCGCCTGCAGGGCGCGCACCACGGTGTCGGCCTGGGCCGGCAGTTCCGGGTAGGCATGGCCCATCTGCTCGATCAGGGTCGGTACCAGCTTGCTGAAGAACGGCTGGCGAACACCCAGCATCCAGCCGTGGCGCAGGGCGCGGCGAATGATGCGGCGCAGGACATAGCCGCGGCCTTCGTTGGACGGCAACACGCCGTCGACGATCAGGAACGAGCAGGCGCGGATGTGATCGGCGATCACCCGCAGCGACTTGTTCTCCAGATCGGCCATGCCGGTCAGCTCGCTGGCCTTGCGGATCAGCGCCTGGAACAGGTCGATCTCATAGTTGGTGTGCACGTGCTGCAGGATCGCCGCCAGGCGCTCCAGGCCCATGCCGGTATCCACGCACGGCGCCGGCAGCGGCTGCAGCGAGCCATCGGGCTGGCGGTCGAACTGCATGAACACCAGGTTCCAGATTTCGATGAAACGGTCACCGTCCTCATCCGGCGAGCCCGGGGGGCCACCGGCGATATGGTCACCATGGTCGAAGAAGATCTCGGTGCAGGGACCGCAGGGGCCGGTATCGGCCATCTGCCAGAAGTTGTCCGAGGCATAGGGCGCGCCCTTGTTGTCACCGATGCGCACGATGCGCTCTTCCGGGATGCCGACCATGTCGCGCCACAGCGCGAAGGCCTCGTCGTCGGTGTGGTACACGGTGACCAGCAGGCGCTCGGCCGGCAGCTTCCAGACCTGGGTCAGCAGTTCCCAGGCCCAGGCAATGGCGTCCTTCTTGAAGTAATCGCCAAAGGACCAGTTGCCCAGCATTTCAAAGAACGTGTGGTGACGGGCGGTATAGCCCACCGAGTCCAGGTCGTTGTGCTTGCCGCCTGCACGCAGGCAGCGCTGGACGTCGGCAGCGCGCACGTAGCTGCGCTTTTCCGCACCCAGGAACACATCCTTGAACTGGACCATGCCGGAATTGGTGAACAACAGGGTCGGGTCGTTGCCCGGCACCAGCGGCGCCGACGGCACGATGGTGTGGCCCTTGCCCTTGAAGAATTCAAGGAAGTCGCTGCGGATCTGGGAAGTTGTGAATTTGACAGGTGTATTCATGGGGACTGGCAATAAGCTGGCGAGCGGGTCCCGATCGCCCAGCGGGCGCGGGAATTCGGGACTACCGAAACCCTGAAAGGGTATCAGGCCCGGCCCGCTCAGTCCTCTGGATCGTAACGGGTGGCCTGGCGGATGCAGCTGCCATCAAAGCCACGGCGGGCCAGCAGATCCGCGGCCTTGCGCCGCTGTGCCAGCTCCTGCGGGCCGTTCTCGCCAAAACGACGGCACACCAAGTCCCGGGCGTTGTCCAGCCAGTCACCCTCGAAGGTCGCCATGGCCGCCTCGATCTGGCTGCTGTCCAGCCCATGCGTGCCCAGCTCCGCGCGGATGTGCAGCGGCCCATAGCCGGTATTGGCACGATTGCGCACCAGGGTTTCGGCGAAACGTTCGTCGTCCTGCCAGCCATCCTGCGCCAGCCGGGATATGGCCGTATCCACCTCGTCCGGGTCCAGGCCACGGCTTTTCAGCTTGCGGCCCAACTCCTTGCGCGAGTGCTCGCGCCTGACCAGCAGCCCCAGCGCCCGCTGCAATGGCGTCTGTTCCCGACGGCGCTTGCCCGTCTTGGGCGGCGTATCTTCAAAATCATTCATGGCATCAATGGCCAGCCGAAGCAGCGCCGTCCATGGCGATCAACCTCCTGGATAAAATGCCGCGGGGACGGGCAACGTCACTGACGATGCGCCGCCCGCCCCCACGGGAAACTCATTCCTCGTCGCCGTCGTCGTCGCCTTCCTCACGCGCCGCCTCGCTGGGCTGGAACTTCTCGCGCAGCTCGGCTTCGAGCTTTGCCGCCAGCTGCGGGTTGTCACGCAGGTAGCCACGGGCGTTGTCCTTGCCCTGGCCGATACGCTCGTCACCGTAGCTGTACCAGGCGCCAGCCTTCTCGACCAGCTTGGCCTCAACGCCCATGTCGATCAGTTCACCCTCACGGCTGATGCCTTCGCCGTACAAGATCTCGGTGATCACCTGCTTGAACGGCGGCGCCAGCTTGTTCTTCACCACCTTGATCTTGGTCTGGTTACCAATGATCTCGTCGCCCTTCTTGATCGCGCCGATACGGCGGATATCCAGGCGCACCGAGGCGTAGAACTTCAGCGCATTGCCGCCGGTGGTGGTTTCCGGACTCTGTCCCGGCATCATCACGCCGATCTTCATGCGCAACTGGTTGATGAAGATCACCAGCGTATTGGAACGCTTGATGTTGCCGGTGAGCTTGCGCAGGGCCTGGCTCATCAGGCGTGCCTGCAGGCCCGGCAGCTGATCGCCCATTTCGCCTTCGATTTCGGCCTTGGGGGTCAGCGCGGCGACCGAGTCGACCACCAGGATGTCCACCGAGCCCGAACGCACCAGCATGTCGGCGATTTCCAGCGCCTGTTCGCCGGTATCCGGCTGCGACAGCAACAGGTCATCCACGTTGACGCCCAGCTTGGCCGCATAGATCGGATCCAGCGCGTGCTCGGCATCGATGAAGGCGGCGGTGCCCCCCATTTTCTGACACTCGGCAATGGCCTGCAGGGTCAGCGTGGTCTTGCCCGAGGATTCCGGGCCGTAGATTTCAACGACGCGGCCCTTCGGCAGGCCACCAATGCCCAGGGCGATATCCAGCATCAACGAACCGGTGGGGATCGCCTCGACAGGCTCGACCACACGGTCGCCCATGCGCATCACCGAACCCTTGCCGAACTGCTTCTCGATCTGGCTCAGTGCAGCGGACAGCGCGCGCTTCTTGTTCTCGTCCATCGGGTTCGTCCTCGTCGTTGATTTCGTAGATTTCGTAGATTTCGTCATGGGGTCCACTGTAGGGGTGTCGTATCGCAAAGGCTGAGACTGCAGGCGAGACGACAAAATTATTGGGCCGGCAAGGATACCGGCAGCAGCACATGCAACCGCCTAACGTAAGGAAAACAGGCGGTTGCCGCTGCGATACTTAACCATCAGCGGTTGGGCCTGAGCAGGCCGCAGTACAGCCCCTCGATCGAAAAGTCCTGATCCGGCAGCACTTCGATGGGGGCATAGTCAGGATTGCGCGGCAGCAGGCGGATGCGGTCCTTGGCGATCTTCAGCAGCTTGACGGTGATCTCGTCATCGATCCGCGCCACCACGATCTGCCCGGAACGGGCCTCGCGGGTGCGGTGCACCCCGATCAGGTCGCCATTGAAGATGCCCTCGTCGATCATCGAATCGCCCTGCACCTTGAGCAGGTAATCCGGGGCCGGCGAGAAGAACACCTTGTCCAGCACCACATAGTCGTCCGAACCGATATCCGCGCCGATCGGCAGCCCCGCTGCCACCCGCCCCAGGATCGGCAGACGCAGCACGTCGTCGTTGGCTGCAGCGCCCTGCTCGGCGGCCGGGCCTGCAGCACCCTCGCCCTCCGGCCTTACCAGACGGATGCCACGGGCCCGGCCCGGGACACGCTCGATGGCGCCGGCGGCCTCCAGTGCGTCCAGGTGGTACTGCGCCGAACGCACGCCTTTGAAGCCGAACGCGCGGGCGATCTCCGTCTGTGACGGCGGCATGCCCTCGGCCTCGATGCGCTCGGCGATCAGGTCAAGGATGGCTTGCTGGGTATCGGTCAGGTCCATGATTAGTAGTATTACTACTAACACCCCTCAGCGCAAGCCCTGCCCTTCAGCGCCGATCCGCCCCTCCAGATCCCACCCTGGCAGGCCTGCCCGTCCATCCGCGGGGACGGCCCGCGACCGTCAGTGATGGCGACCGCTGCGCCAGATCGAGAACAGTATCCAGATGCCGCACAGCCCCGCGCCCAGGAAGCCGGCCAGCCCCAAGGCCAGCAGCCAGCGGCTGGAGAGGCCGCCAACGCTGTGCATCACGATCGATGAACCGATGATCAGCGCTGCGGTGATCACCCCCACCCCCAGCCGATTGGCCGCGCGGTTGACCTGGTCGCCAAAGCCCTGCAACGCCGCGGTTTCGACTTTCAGCTTCAACTGCCCGCGACGGGCGGCCTTGACCAACCCGCGCAGGTCCCGGGGCAGCTCGGCGGCAAAATCCAGCAGGCCCAGCAAGCTGCGCCGGCCGCGCTTGAGCAGCGCGCGCGGGGCATAACGCTGCAACACCACCCGCTCCAGGAAGGGGCGCGCGGCACTGGCCATGTCGAAATCCGGATCCAGTTGCCGGCCCATGCCTTCCAGGGTCAGGAAGGCCTTGATCATCAGCGCCAGATCAGCCGGCAGGGTCAGGCTGTAGCTGCGCAGCAACTGGGTGATGTCACCCAGCATCAGGCCAATGCGCAGGTCCTTGAGCGGGACGCCCCGGTACTGATCGACAAACTGGCTGATGTCCTGCTGCAACCGCGCCTCGTCCACCTCCACCGCGCCGGCCCAGTCCAGCAGCACGTCCGCCACGGCCTGTGGTTCCTGTTCCACCAGCCCATGCAGCAGCTGTGCGACCTGGAAGCGGCGCGGTTCGGACAGCGCCCCCACCATGCCGAAATCGATCACGCCAATGCGGCCATCGCGCATGTAGAAAATATTGCCCGGGTGCGGATCGGCGTGGAAACAACCGTCTTCCAGCACCATCTTCAGCACGATGTCCGCCCCGCGCCTGGCCAGCGCCGCGCGGTCCAGGCCGGCGGCATCCACCGCCTCCAGCTTGCGCCCGGGGATGCCGTCCACGAAGTCCTGCACGTTGAGGCTTTCGCAGGTCCATTGCCAATGCACGGCTGGAATCAGAATGTCGTCACGCCCCTCGAAATTGCGCGCGATGCGCTCGGCATTGCGGCATTCGGCGGCAAAGTCCATCTCGCTGCGCAGCGACACGGTGAACTGCTGCACCACCTCGGCGGGGCGGTAACGGCGCAGGTCCGGCAGGCGGGCCTCGACGATCTCGGCCAAACGCGCCAGCAGGCGCAGATCGGCCTCCACCACGTCGCGGATACCCGGCCTGCGAATCTTCAGTACCACCTCACGGCCATCGTGCAGCCGCGCCCGGTGCGCCTGCGCCAACGACGCCGCTGCCATCGGCGTCTCGTCCAGGAAGGCAAAGACCTCGCCCGGCGATGCGCCCAGGTCGGCCTCCAGCTGCGCGCGGATGGCTGCATAGGGCAAGGCCGGCACGGCGTTCTGCAGCTCTGACAGTTCGGCGATCCACTCCGACGGCAGCAGGTCCACGCGCGTAGCCAGCACCTGCCCGAACTTGACGAAGGTCGGCCCCAGCTCCTGCATGGCGCTGCGCACCCGCACCGGCGCGGTCATGCGCAACATCTGCTGGCTGTCGTTCCAGCGCAGCAGGCGGCCGGCGCGCTCCAGTACATTGGCCAGGCCGGTGCGCCGCACCGCGTCGCCAAACCCATAACGGATCAGGACTGCGGCAATTTCCTGCAGTCGACCCAGATCACGGACAGTGCCCAGCGTTTCCCACATTGCAGACCTACCCCGGTTGGTACCCGGCCCAGCATGTCACAGTTGATCGTTGATGCCCTGCAGGGCCGCAGCCACGGTCTGCCGCCGGATCGCATCCCGATCGCCATCGAACTGGAACAGCTCGGCCCGCGCATAGCCACCGCGTCGCTTCCAGCCTATCCAGACGCTGCCCACCGGTTTGTCGGGGCTGCCACCACCCGGGCCGGCGATGCCGGTCACCGCCACGGCAATGCCGGCACCGGAATTGACCAGCGCCCCGGCCACCATTTCCAGCACGGTTTCGCGGCTTACTGCGCCGTACTGCTCCAAGGTCTGCGCGTGCACGCCGAGCAGGCGCTGCTTTGCTTCATAGCTGTAGACCACCATGCCGCAGTCGAAGAACGCCGATGAGCCGGCGATATCGGTCATGCACTTGGCAATCCAGCCGCCGCTGCAGCTCTCCGCGGTTACCAGTTGCAGCGAGGCTTGCCGCAGGCGTTCGCCGAGCGCGGTGGCCAGCGCATTGAGATCGGTATCGGAGGGATTGGACATTGCGGCACGGTTGGCTGGGTGGATAACCCTTGATGTTTTACCGCATACAGGGCCTGCGTGTCAGGGCACGGTAGCCGGCGAAAGCGCAGCATTGACCGTAGGAGCGCAAACCGCAGCGCAGATCCCCATCCTCGGTTGGCACGGCCGCCGCGGGCTGGCCGGCGCCTGCCTCGCGGTCTGCACCACTCCGGAAAACAAGCGCCAAGAACACCACCCAACGTACCAACAGCCGACACAAGGCCGGCTGCTTTTCACCCTGCAAGGAGGCGGCGAACCGCCCGGATCACCACTCGGGCGGCTTCTCCGGCAGCAATGGCCGGATCACCGCGCCATCCGCACTGGCGGCGAGCTTTTCGGCCTCGGCGATGGGAATATCCACCTCGATCAGCCAGCCGTCCTCATCGGCCTGTTCGCTGCGGATCACGTCCAACTGGTGCAGGCGTGAACGCAGGCGGCCGGCACTGGGCGGCAGGCGCACACTGCCAGTGACGTGCTGCAGGCCCAGCCGTTTGCCCAGCACCGTTTGCAGCAACTCCAGGCCGCGCCCATCACGGGCGGAGATCCAGACGCGCTCGCGGCGCGCCTCGTCCGGCACACCGTCCTGCGCGTCGTGGCGCACTTCCGCACCGTCGATGCGATCGATCTTGTTGAACACCAACAACTGCGGCAGATCGCCCGCACCCACGGCCTGCAACACCTCGTCCACCTGTGCGATGCGCTCTTCGCGCAACGGGTCGGCGGCATCCACCAGATGCAGCAGGAAGTCGGCCTCCCGCGCTTCGGACAAGGTCGAGCGGAACGCCGCCACCAGTTCGTGCGGCAGGTCGCGCACGAAACCGACGGTGTCGGCCAGCATGGCGTTGCCACCTGGCAGGGTGATACGCCGCACGGTGGGGTCCAGCGTTGCAAACAACTGGTCCGCTGCGTAGGCACCGGCACCGGTCAAGGCGTTGAAAAGCGTCGATTTGCCGGCATTGGTGTAGCCCACCAGGGCAATGCGCGGCATTTCGCTGCGCACGCGCGCGCGGCGCATCTGGGTGCGCTGCACCTCCACCTTCTCCAGCCGCTTCTGCAGCTGCTCCACGCGCTTCTGCAGCAACCGGCGGTCGGTTTCCAGCTGGGTTTCACCCGGCCCGCGCAGGCCGATGGAACCGCCGCGCTGACGCTCAAGGTGGGTCCAACCGCGCACCAGGCGGGTGGCCAGATGGCGCAACTGGGCCAGCTCGACCTGCAGCTTGCCTTCGTGGCTATGCGCGCGTTGCGCGAAGATGTCCAGGATCAGGCCGGTACGGTCGATCACCCGCCGTTCCAGGTAGCGCTCAAGGTTGCGCTCCTGCACCGGGCTCAGCGCATGGTTGACCAGTACCAGGTCGGCACCCGTGGCATCGGCAGCCGCCTTCACTTCTTCCAGCTTGCCGCTGCCGATCAGGGTGGACGGATTGGGCCGGTCCATGCGCGCGGTGATGGTCGCCGCGATGCTGGCGCCAGCCGAGCGCGCCAGGTCGGAGAACTCTTCCAGCACATCCTCTTCCAGCCGCCCTGCATGCGGCTGGATCAACAGCGCATGCTCGCCCTTTTTCGAGCGGTCAAACATGCGCCGCTACCTGCTTATTCGCTGTCGTTTTCGTCATCGCCTGCCTGGCTTCCGTCACCCGATTGCACGTAACCGCCACCCGGCCCCACACGCACGTTGCGCGCCGGCACCACGGTGGAAATGGCGTGCTTGTAGACCATCTGGCTGACGGTATTGCGCAGCAGCACCACGAACTGGTCAAACGACTCGATCGTGCCCTGCAGCTTGATTCCATTGACCAGGTAGACCGAGACGGGCACGCGCTCGCGACGCAGCGCGTTCAGAAACGGATCCTGCAAAGACTGCCCCTTGGACATCATCTACTCCTCTGTTCTTGTTCTTATGGGCCGGTACTGGCATCCCCCGCCAGCCCGGAACCCCGATGGTACACCGCCACGGGGCTTCCTACCTTTGCAGAAACAGCGATACCGCGTCCTGCAGGCGTCCCATTTCGCTGGCAGGGTCGAACCAGCGGGCATCCAGTTCACCGCGCAGCCAGGTCAACTGGCGCTTGGCCAGCTGGCGCGTGGCGAACACGCCCTTGTCGCGGAACTCGGCCTGGCTGCCCTGCCCGTCCAGGAACTGCCAGGCCTGGCGGTAACCCACCGCACGTATCGCCGGCAGATCCAGCGGCGAGGCCACCCCCGCCATCTCGGGGAGGGCACGCAACCCGCGCACTTCGTCCAGGAAACCGTTCTCCAGCATCAGATCGAAACGGCGCTCGATGCGCTGGTGCAGCACCGCGCGCTCGGCCGGCGCAAGGATCACCTTCAGCACCCGCAGCGGCAACCGTGCGGTGCCCGGTTGCGCCTGCCAGTAGCTGATCGGCTTGCCGGTGAGCCGATAGACCTCCAGCGCCCGTTGGATACGCTGCGGATCGGTGGCGTGGATGCGCGACGCCGCCAGCGGGTCAACGTCGGCCAGTTGCGCATGCAGCGCTGCCCAGCCCAAGGAGGCTGCTTCAGCGCTGATCTGCGCACGCAGCGACGGGTCGGCTTCGGGCATTGCGGACAAACCCTGCAGCAACGCGCGGAAGTACAGCCCGGTGCCCCCTGCCAGGATCGGCAGCCCGCCGCGGGCGACGATACCCTGCACCGCAGCCGTCGCATCGGCAGCAAACTCCGCAGCCGAGTAGGTCTGCCAGGGGTCGCGCAGGTCCAGCAGATGGTGCGGCACGCCGTCCTGTTCAACCGCATCGGGCTTGGCAGCACCGATGTCGAGCCCGCGGTACACCAGCGCCGAATCGACGCTGACGATCTCGCCGCCATGGGCCTTGGCCAAGGCGATTGCCGCGGCGGTCTTGCCCGACGCGGTGGGGCCCATCAGGGCGATGGCCAGCGGCCGCTGGTCGCTGCCCATCAGTCCTCGTCCGGCCAGCGCAGCTTGGGGGCTGCCGTGCTGGCGCGCGGCGCCGGCACCGCTGCGAGCGCAGCCTGCACCTTCAACGCATCCACGGTGGCTGCCACGTCATGCACCCGCACAATCCCCGCACCACGCTGCACCGCCAACAGATGTGCGGCCACCGAGCCCGCCACACGCTCGCCGGCGTCGGCACGGCCGGTGACCTCACCAATGCAGCGTTTGCGTGAAAAACCTGCCAACAGCGGTACGCCCAGGCTCAGCAGGCGCTCCTGCGCCGCCAACAGGGCGAAATTCTGCGGGGTGTCCTTGTTGAAACCGTAGCCCGGATCCACCACCAGCCGCTTGCGCGCGATACCGGCCATCTCAGCCGCGAACAATCGCTCAGTGAGAAAGCGCTGCACCTCGCCGGCGATATCGTCATAGGCATGAGCCACACCGGCGTCATAGGGGCCGCCAACCGCATGCATCAGCACCACCGCTGCCGAGGACGCCGCCACTACTTCCAACGCACCGGGTTGGCGCAACGCCTGCACGTCGTTGACCATGCCGGCACCGGCGGCCAAAGCCGCCTGCATCACCTCCGGCTTGAAGGTATCCACGCTCAGCGGCACCGCCACACGCGCAGCCAGGGCTTCGATCACCGGCACCACCCGGTCGATCTCCTCCTGCACCGAGACCGGTGCGGCCCCGGGGCGGGTGGATTCACCGCCGATGTCGAGCAGGTCGGCGCCCTGTTCGACCAACCCCAGCGCGTGGGCGATGGCCGCCCCAGTGCTGGCGTGCTTACCGCCATCGGAGAACGAATCAGGCGTGACATTGACGATGCCCATCACCTGTACCCGATCCAGCCGCAGCAAGCGACCTGCACAGTCCAGCGCGGGAGCAATATCGAACATGGGGTCTTCCGGTACCAATGATGGCGGGTAGTTTAAGCCGCTACCGTAGTGTTCAAGAATTACTGCCCTGAGCAGCAGAACAGGTCAATCAGCGCCCCTTGCGTGTGCGGATCCGGTTACCGATCAGGCTCAGCACGATTCCCAGCATCACGCCAATGAAGATACCCGCCAGGAAATTGTCGGTCTTCAGCCCGAACGACACACCGGCAACGGTAGCGATGACCATCTCGGGGACGTTCAACGGCGGCGGCTTGGGTTCGTTCATATCATCACCGAGGGTTACTGGAACTCATGGTTGTCGCCCAGCCAGTGGCGGGCGCAAAAAAGAAAACGGGCCGGATGGCCGGCCCGTTTCATGCTTGGTGGCGCAGGCAGCCGACTCAGTGCTGGCCGGCCGGATCGGTGATCGGCGCGACCGGGCGCTGGTCATCGCCGCCCTTGCCATCATTGCTGCCGCTGCTCGGCGGGGTCTTGGCAACCCAGCCTGCCGGCGGCGACGGCTCGCGGCCCTCCATCAGCGCCTTGACCTGCTCGGCGTCGATGGTTTCCCACTCCAGCAGGGCAGCGGTCATGGCTTCAACCACGTCGCGCTTCTCTTCCAGGATCTTGTAGGCCACGGCGTACTGCTCGTCCAGGATGCGACGGATCTCCGCGTCCACCTTCTGCTGGGTGGCCTCGGAAATGGTCTTGCTGTGCATGCCATAGCCCGCCTCTTCATCGGCGTAGACCATGGTACCCATCACGTCGGACATGCCGTATTTGGTGACCATGCCACGGGCCAGCTTGGTGGCGCGCTCGAAGTCGTTGGAGGCACCGGTCGACATCTCGCCGACGAAGATCTCCTCGGCGATGCGGCCACCGAACAGGATCGCCAGCTCTTCCAGCATGCGGTCCTTGTACTTGCTGATGTGGTCGTGCTCCGGCAGCTGCCAGGTCACGCCCAGCGCCCAGCCGCGCGGCATGATGGTGACCTTGTGCACCGGGTCGGCCTTGGGCAGCGACATGGCGACAACGGCGTGGCCGGACTCGTGGTAAGCGGTGTTGCGACGCTCATCCTCGCGCATGACCATGCTGCGACGTTCCGGACCCATGTAGATCTTGTCCTTGGCGTCCTCGAAGTCCTTCATGTCGACTTCCTGCTTGTTGCGACGAGCCGCAAACAGGGCGCCTTCATTGATCAGGTTGGCCAGGTCGGCACCGGAAAAGCCCGGGGTACCGCGCGCCAGCACTTCCGGACGCACGTCATCGGCCGCCGGCACCTTGCGCAGGTGCACACGCAGGATCTGCTCGCGACCCTTGATGTCGGGCAGGCCGACCATGACCTGGCGGTCGAAGCGACCCGGACGCAGCAGCGCCTTGTCCAGCACGTCCGGACGGTTGGTGGCGGCGATCACGATCACGCCCTCACCGCCCTCGAAGCCGTCCATCTCGACCAGCATCTGGTTCAGGGTCTGCTCGCGCTCATCGTGGCCACCGCCCATGCCCGAGCCGCGGTGACGGCCCACGGCATCGATTTCGTCGATGAAGATGATGCACGGCGCATGCTTCTTGGCCTGCTCGAACATGTCGCGCACACGGCTGGCACCGACGCCGACGAACATCTCGACGAAGTCCGAACCGGAGATGGCGAAGAACGGCACCTTGGCCTCGCCGGCAATGGCCTTGGCCAGCAGCGTCTTGCCGGTACCCGGCGGGCCCACCATCAGCACGCCACGCGGGATCTTGCCGCCCAGCTTGGTGAACTTGGTCGGGTCGCGCAGGAATTCCACCAGCTCGCCCACTTCTTCCTTGGCCTCGTCGCAACCGGCGACGTCGGCAAAGGTGACCTTTATCTGGTCCTCGCCCTGCAGCTTGGCGCGCGACTTGCCGAAGGACATCGCGCCCTTGGCACCGCCGCCACCGCCCTGCATCTGGCGCATCATGAAAATCCAGAAACCGATCAGCAGCAGCACCGGCAGGAACTGCAGCACCAGGCCCCAGAACCCTGGGCCGGTGGCCGGCTCCTGACGCGCCACTTCAACGTTCTTGGAATACAGCTGGTCCAGCAGCTTGGGGTCGGCCGGCGCGAACAGCTGGCCTTCCGAACCGTCCGAGCGCTTGAAGCGCAGGTGGTTGGTGGTCAGCGTGGTCTTGTCGGTGTACTCCACCGACTTGATCCGGCCGGAGTCCACTTCCTGCAGGAACTGGGTGTAGTTGCGTGCGTCGCCAGCAGCCACCGCGCCACCGCGCGGAGCAAAGCTCTGGAACACCACCATCAGCACGACGGCGACAACCACCCATAGCAGGAGGTTCTTGGTCAGGTCGTTCATCCTCATCGGCTCCGATGTCCCTCTAATTTCTGACGCAGTTCGTATGGTTGAGCTTACTTGATCTGGCTGCGCTTGCCCTGCCCGAGGGCATAAACCTCAGGTGAACGCTTGCGTGAAGCGTCCGGCTTGCGAATGGCGACCTTGTCGTACCGACGGCGCAGTTCACGCACGTAGTCGTCAAAGCCGACGCCCTGGAACAACTTGATCAGGAACGCCCCGCCCGGCTTGAGGTGGTTGTCGGCAAAATCCATGGCCAACTCCGCCAGGTGCATCATCCGCGGCTGGTCCACCGCATCCATGCCACTCTTATTGGGGGCCATATCCGACAGTACAAGGTCCACCGGCTGATCGCCGAGCATGGCTTCGAACTGCGATAGGACGGTTTCTTCCCTGAAGTCGCCGTGAAGGAACTCCACCCCGGCCAGCGGTGGCATCTCCAGGATGTCCAGGGCCAGCACACGGCCGGTGTCGCCCATCTGTCTCCGCACCTGCTGAGACCACCCGCCGGGCGCGGCACCCAGGTCCACTACCACCATGTGCGGCTTCAGCAGACGGTCACGTTCCAGCAGTTCTTCCAGCTTGTAAGCCGCGCGCGAGCGCATGCCTTCCTTCTGGGCCTTTTTCACAAAAGGATCGGAAAAGTGTTCTTTCAGCCAGCGTTGGCTGCTTTTGCTACGGGAAGGCATCGGCAATGGGGCTTACAGGGGTGGTCATGATACCCTGAACCCCCTTGATTACCTGTATTCCTGCATGTCCATCGTCCTTACCCCGGCCCAAAACCGATTTCTGCGCGGCGTCGCGCACGATCTGAAAGCACTGCTGCAGATCGGTGGCAAGGGGGTTACCCCGGCCTTCCTGGCCGAGCTGGACGAGGTGCTGGAACGCCACGAGCTGATCAAGGTGAAGATTGCCGCCGAAGACCGAGAGGCCCGCGACGCCATGATTGCCGAGCTGGTACAGGCCAGCGGCGGCGCGCTGGTGCAGCGCATCGGCCACGTCGCCGTGCTGTATCGCCCGGCCAAGGAAAAGCGCCAGATCGTGCTGCCCCGCGGCTGACCGCCGAGGAACCCATCATGCTGTTGAGCCGAGAACTGCCCGATTACACCTACTCCCTGCGTTCGGCCGATGGCCACCAGGCGCGGGTGAACGACCAGGTCCTCACCCGTAGCTTTGTGCTGGCCCCGAACCACCTGGTGGAAAACTGGCCGGTAGCTTCGGCAACCACGATGCGCGCCGACGACCTGGACGTGGCCCTGGACCAGGACCCGGAGCTGATCATCCTGGCCACCGGCGAGAAGCAGGTGTTCCCGGCGGCAGCGGTCATGGCCAGCTGCCTGACCCGTGGCATCGGCATCGAGGTGATGAACAACGCCTCCGCGGCCCGTACCTACAACGTGCTGGCCGGCGAGAACCGCCGCGTGGTGATGGCCTTCATCCTGGACGGCGCCGGCTGAGCCTGGCTCCCGGCTTGAAAAACCCGGCATCGCCGGGTTTTTCATTCATGCATAGGGTAGTCAACGCATACCCAGCGGTTGGCCCTTGAACCAGCACACCAGCAGCAGCGCCAATATCACCCCGCCATTGAATGCAGCAAACGCCAAGGCCGAAGCCGCAGGCGGAAACAGGAAGAACCCAAGCACCAGCAGCAACGCTACCACCGCGTACACCGCCCATCCTTGCCAGGCCAACGGCCAGCCCCAGCCAAACCCATCGGCCTTGGCCTCGAACCAGTATCTGCGCTTCTGCATCACCCTTTCCCGGCTGTCGCCGCCATCGTGCGGATGACCGCAGTGTAAGCAACAATGGCTGGATCAGTGATCCCTCTGCCCAACCGGCTGCGCCGGGGCAGCAAAAAGGCCCTTCCGGGCCCTTTTGCAGACAGCGCCAAACCCACCGCATTACTTCCTTGGCAGGTACAGCAGCGGATCCACCGGCTTGCCGTTGTAGCGGATCTCGAAGTGCAGCATGTCGCGCGAAGTGCCGGTGCGGCCCATTTCCGCGATCTGGTCCCCGGCCCTGACGCTCTGGCCTTCGTTGACCAGGCGCTTGCGGTTGTGACCGTAGGCCGACAGCCACTGGTCGTTGTGCTTGATGATGATGAGCTCACCGTAGCCGACCAGGCCGGCACCGGAATAGACCACCACGCCCGGGCCTGCGGCGCGCACCGCCTGGCCACTGCTGCCAGCGATATCAATGCCCTGCTTGGTGGTCTCGCCAGCGACAAAGCGCCCAACCAGGGCCCCCTCTGCTGGCCAACGCCAACCAATGCCGCTGTTCACCGGCGTCGCCGTGGCAACCGGTGCCGCGGTACTCGGCGTGGTCGTGGTGCTGCCGCCTGATGTCGGGCGGGTGGCAGCGGTGGAGCCTGCGCCACCCGGATACAAGCGCAGCGCCTGCCCGGGGTAGATCGTGTAGGGCTGGGACAGGCCATTCCATGCCGCCAGATCACCCGGGGTGATGTTGTGGATGCGGGCCAGGGCGTACAGGGTGTCGCCACGGCGCACCACCGCTGTCTGGCCCGGTTTGGGCACGGAGGTGCGCGGCGTGGTGGAGGTGCCCGACGTGGCGGAACCGCCACCGGAGGGCTTGACCACCGTGGCCGTGCCACAGGCCGCCAATACACCTACCAACAACACGCAGGCAGTTCTGCCCAACCCTTTGACCAGCACATTTGCATTCATGCGAATTTCGCTCTCCAGACCAACCAAGCCACCAGGCCGGCCACCAACACAGTGGCGATCCAACCCAGCGGTTCTATCCAACGCCGCAGCGCCTGCGCCGCGCGCGCGCCACCAAAGCGGATCACCGCCGCCAGCACGTATACCCGTTTGCCACGACCCACCAGCATGCTCAGCATGTACTGCGGCAACGGCACGCCAACGATACCCGAGGCCCATGTGAAGACCTTCATCGGGATGGGCATGAACCCCCCCAGCACCAGGAAGGTCACCACCGCCCACGGCGACTCGGCCATCTTTGCCTGCAGCGTGGCGATGCCGGCTTCGATCGCCGGCAGCATGCCCATCCACTCGAACACCGGCTTGAGTACTTCAAAGGCGTAATGGCCCAGTGCGTAACCCACCAGCGCACCCGCCATGGAACCGATCAGGCTGAGCGTGGCAAACCACCAACCCTTGCGTGGCTGCGCCACACACATCGGCATCAGCATCACCTCGGGCATCACCGGGAAGATGATGGCTTCGATGAAACTCAGTACCGTCAGGTAGGTGGGCGCCCGCTCATGGCTGGCCCAGACCATCGCGCGGTCGTACAACGGCCCGAAAATCTTCATTGCGCGGCAGTGTCCTTTTTAATCCAGCATGCCCGACAGCAGCGGCACGAAACTCACCGGCGCCAGCTCTTGCTGGACAATGGTGCCATCGGGCTGGCGGGTAAGTTGCAACAGCACCTGTCCGCCCGCGCCGCCCACGGGTGCCACCAACCGCCCACCAACAGCGAGCTGGTCGATCAGCGCATCCACCAGCGCAGGCGCGGCGGCGGTCACCACGATGGCATCGTAGGGACCATGCTCGGGCCAGCCGATGCGACCGTCATCATGCTTGGTGCGGATGTTCATGCCCAGCTGGCGGAAACGCTTGCGCGCCTGCCGCAGCAGGTCGCCGATACGTTCGACGGTGAACACCTCCAGCCCCAGCGCGCCCAGAATCGCCGCCTGGTAGCCAGACCCGGTGCCTACTTCCAGTACTTTTTTCGGTGCTACGGCGAGCACCGCCTCGGTCATCCGCGCCACCACCCACGGTTGCGAGATGGTCTGGCCATGGCCGATCGGCAATGCGGTGTCTTCATATGCGCGCGAGGCCAGCGCCTCATCGATGAACAGATGGCGCGGCACCACACGCACGGCATTGAGCGTGGATTCGTCGGCAATGCCGGCCTCGCGCAGGCGCTCGACCAGGCGGTCACGCACACGCTGCGAGGTCATGCCGATGCCCACGGCTTCCGGTTGCAGGCGCAGGCGCGGGGTCATTGCCCCTTCCCCAACGACTCGGTCAGCCCACCTACCCAGCCGGCAACCTTCTCCAGCGCCGAATAGCGGGTCAGGTCCACCTGGATCGGGGTGATGGAGATATGTCCGGTACGCACCGCATGGAAATCAGTACCCGGGCCGGCATCCTGCTCGCTGCCGGCCGGGCCGATCCAGTACACGGTGTTGCCGCGCGGGTCGGTCGCCGGTATGCAGGCCTCGGCACGGTGCCGGTTGCCCAGGCGGGTCACCTCGAAGCCACGGATGTCTTCCCACGGCAGGTCCGGCACGTTGACGTTGAGGATGGTGTCCGCAGGCAGCGGGTCGGCCTTGAGCCGCGCCACGATCTGCACCGCGGCCATGGCCGCGGTGCGGAAGTTCCTGGCCTCGTGCCTGTGCGTCACCAGCGACACCGCCACCGATGGCAGGCCCAGGAAGCGGCCTTCCATCGCCGCCGACACGGTGCCCGAATAGATCACGTCATCACCGAGGTTGGCGGCATTGTTGATGCCCGACACCACGATGTCCGGTTCGTATTCCAGCATGCCGGTGAGCGCCAGGTGCACGCAGTCTGTCGGCGTGCCTGCCACCGAGCAGGTGTAGTGGTCGATGCGGCGCAGCCGTACCGGCTGGTCCAGCGTGAGCGAGTTGGAGGCACCAGAGCGATCACGGTCCGGCGCCACCACGGTGACTTCGTGCCCGGCATTGCGGAGCTCTTCGGCCAGCATCTTGATGCCGGGGGCATCCACACCATCGTCGTTTGATACAAGTACGCGCATTAAAGGCCTGGGTTACTGGATCAATCCGCGGCGTCCCCGTTTCCGTCGCCGCAATCGCCAATCCCCGTTCAGCACCGCTGACGGGAACCGACCTGAGCGGCCATGATACCGGAATGCGCCGCTACACTTCCCCCTCACGGGGCTTGCCTGCGATCTGGCGCACGTTACGCTGTGCGCATGTCGTACCCCGAAGATGAAGATGACGCCGCGCTGTTCCGTTCAGCCATCGGCGAAGTGACCCCGATGCGGCCAGTGGAAACACCGGCCACCCGCAAACCGCGCCCCAAGCCACGTGCACGCATGGCTGAACAGGATGAATCCGAGGCCCTGGGCGAGTTTGCACGACTGCTGCGTTCCAGCGCGCCACTGGAGGCGGGCGATGTCGCCAGCTACCGCCGCGACAACCTGCCCGCGCGCATGTTCCAGCGGCTCAAGCGTGGCCAGTATTCGGTGCAGGACGAACTGGACCTGCACGGCGCCAGCGCCGCACAGGCAGAATCGCTGCTACGCGAATTCCTGCTGGAAGCACGCGCGCATGAACATGGCTGCGTTCGCATCATCCACGGCAAAGGCCTGCAATCCGATGGCGGTGCGCCGGTGTTGAAGAACGTGGTCGACCGCATGCTGCGCCAGCGCAATGATGTGCTGGCCTTCCATTCGGCGCCCCCCACCCAGGGCGGCACCGGCGCGGTACTGGTGCTGCTGGCCAACCGCTGAAACAACCAGGCAGGCGACGGGAGCCGCGCCGTAGTCCGGGCAAGCGCAGCGCACCCGGGGGCAGTGCCCAATGGTGCTTCAAAGCTTCATGTGAACAACCCCGGGTGCGCTGCGCTTACCCGGGCTACACGCTCGCCAGCTCTTCAGTCGGCGGCGCTTTCTTCGTTGGATGCTTCTCCCTCAACGGCAGGGCTACCGGCAATTTCATTGCGGCTGGCATCGGTCACTGTGCCCAGTTCATGCAGCACCGCGGTGGCGTAACAGCCGGACGGCAGCGCAAACGACACTTCCAGTACGTCCTCGGCCAGCCATTGGTGCTGCATCAACAAAGGCTTGAGCCGCAGCGAGCGCCGCTCCTGCTTGAGCCCGGCCTGCTCCAGCCCGGCGCGCAAGGCCAGGGCCTGCGCATCGGACAACGCCTGCTCTTCCAGCGCCCGCGCGGCATCGCTCGAACGCAGCTCGCCCACACCCCACAAGGGCGCACTGGGATGGATGTCGAAACGTGCCAGACGCTCGGCCAACACATCCGTCATCGGCTCCGGACCGAACACCGAGCGGCTGCCATCCAGCATCCACACTTCGCCTTCCAGCGCGGCGTCCCAGTTGCCCTGCTCCACCCGTGCGGCCAGCACGCGGTTGAACAAGGCCGAGCGCGCGGCCGACAACAGCATCGAACGCTGGTCCTTGCGCACACGGCGGCCAGCAAACATCTGCAGTGCTGCCGGCACATTGCCGCCATCGCGGCCAAAGCGCTGCTCGCCAAACCAGTTCGGCAGGCCGCGCGCGGCGACGACCTGCAGGCGCTGCTCAATGGCTGCCTTGTCGCCCTGCACGCCGCGCAGCACCAGCTTGAAGCGGTTGCCCGCCAACGCACCGCGCTGCAGCTTGCGGTTGTGCCAGGTCGAGGCCAGCACGTGCAATTCGTCCGATTCCAGCAGGGCCAGATCCGGCGCCACCCGCTTGGGCAGGTGCACGCTGAAACGCTGCGTGGTCACCGCATGGCGATCCTTCTGCCCGGCATAGCTCACGCCCATTTCCGGCACGCCCGCCCACTGCGCCAGCTGCCGGGCGATGGCCACGGTATTGGCGCCGCGCTTGCGGATGTCCAGCAGCAGGTGCTCGCCTTCGCCGGTTGCCTCGAAGGCGGGGATTTCGTCGACCTGGAAGTCTTCCGGCACGCTGCGGATAGCAGCGCTCAGCACCGGCGCGCCAAACGCCAAGGGCAGCGCGGTCATGCCGCCACCAGCAAGGCCACGGCTTGCGCGGCAATGCCCTCCTCGCGGCCGGTGAAGCCCAGCTTCTCGCTGGTGGTGGCCTTGATGCTGACCCGGTCCAGGTCGATCGCGAGCAACTGTGCGACCTGCTCGCGCATGGCCTGCGCATGCGGGCCAACCTTGGGACGCTCACAGATCACGGTGATGTCGACATTGCCAACCACCCAGCCGCGCTCGCGCAGCAGCTCATTGCAATGGCTGACAAAGCGGCTGCTGTCCGCCCCCTTCCAGCGCTCGTCAGAGGGCGGGAAATGCACGCCGATATCCCCCAGCGCCAGCGCGCCGAGCATGGCATCGCACAGCGCGTGCAAGGCGACGTCGCCATCGCTGTGCGCCAACACGCCACGGCTGTGCGGCACGCGCACGCCGGCCAGCATGATGTGATCACCCTCGCCAAAGGCATGCACGTCATAGCCTTGGCCGATACGGATGGGAGGGAAGGAAACAGGAGAATTCATGGCAGGTACTTCTTGGCAGAGCCGACGCACTGCGCCGGCAAGGGATCAGCTGCCGCGCCGCGACAGCTCGAATTCGAAACGGGCCAGGTCAGCCGGAGTGGTGACCTTGAAATTGCTTTCCGCACCTTCCACCAGCAAGGGCCGCACGCCCTGACGCTCCATCGCCATGGCCTCGTCGGTGACGTCGACGCCGGCTGCAGCCGCATCGAGCAAAGCCCGGGTCAGTTGATGACGACGGAACAGCTGCGGAGTGAGCGCGCGCCACAGACGCTCGCGCGGCTCGGTGCAATCAATGCCGCCGTCGTCGCCGGCACGCTTGAGGGTGTCGCGCACAGGCGCCGCCAGGATGCCGCCGACCGGATCGGCACGGCCCACTTCCAGCAGGCGGCTCAGATCAGCGGCCGCCAGATTCGGCCGTGCCGCGTCATGCACGAGCACGAAGTCGTCGGTACGTACGCTGTCCGGCAACGCCTGGAGGCCAGCCAACACCGACGCTGCGCGGGTCTCTCCTCCCACGCAGGTCAGCACAGGCTTGTCGGCGAACGAGCTCCAGCCCGGCCAGTCGGCGTCGTTCTCGGCAATGGCCACCATCACCCCGGCCACGCCGGGATGCGACAGCAAGGCCTGCAGGGTGTGCGCCAGCAGGGGCTCACCCTCGGCCAACAGGTATTGCTTGGGCATCGGCCCGCCAAAGCGGGTACCGCGCCCGGCGGCCGGCACCACGGCCCAGGTCTGCACGATCATGGGATGTTCTCCGGCGGTGACTGCGGGTCGCCCTGCCCGGCTGCCGCTGCATTGGCAGGCGTGGCGGCAGGCGCAACCGGGGCCGCCACCGGCGCATCCTCGACCACCCGGTAGAACTTCTCACCGGGTTTGATCATGCCCAGCTCGCTGCGCGCACGCTCTTCGATGGCCGCCTCGCCGTCCTTCAGGTCCTGGACTTCGGCGGCCAGCGAATCGTTGCGCTGCTGCAGACCATCGTTGTCACGTTTCTGGTTGGCCACCTGCGCCTCGAGCATCATCACTTCGCCCGAGTTGCCCTGGCCAAACCAGAAGCGGTACTGCAGCAATGCCAGCAGTACCGCCAGCACCAGCAGCAGCCAGCGCCAATTACGCATGACGATCAGCGCTTGAGCGAGACAAACGCGTCACGGCCCGCGTAGCGCGCGCCGCTGCCGAGGGCTTCCTCGATACGCAGCAGCTGGTTGTACTTGGCCACGCGATCACTGCGGCACAGCGAGCCGGTCTTGATCTGGGTGGCGGTGGTGGCCACGGCGATGTCAGCGATGGTGGTGTCTTCGGTTTCGCCCGAGCGGTGCGAGACGATGGCGGCATAACCGGCCTTGTCGGCCATGGCGATCGCTTCCAGGGTCTCGGTCAGGGTGCCGATCTGGTTGACCTTGATCAGGATGGCATTGGCAGTGCCCGATTCGATGCCTTCGGCAAAGATCTTCGGATTGGTCACGAACAGGTCGTCACCCACCAGCTGCACCTTGTTGCCGATGCGCTGGGTCAGCAGCTTCCAACCGGCCCAGTCGTTCTCGGCCAGGCCGTCTTCGATGGTGATGATCGGGTACTGCGCGGTCCAGTCGGCCAGGAAATCGACGAACTGCTCGGAGGTCAGCCGCTTGTTCTCCCCGACCAGGTTGTACTTGCCGTTCTCGTAGAACTCGCTGGAGGCCACGTCCAGGCCCAGCAGGATGTCTTCACCGGCGTTGTAACCGGCCTTGCCGATCGCTTCCAGGATGGTGTCCAGCGCTTCGACGTTGCTGCGGAAGTCCGGGGCGAAGCCGCCTTCGTCACCCACCGCCGTGCTCAGGCCGTGGCCCTTGAGCACCGACTTGAGCGCGTGGAAGATCTCGGTGCCGGCACGCAGCGATTCGCTGAACGAGCTGAAGCCGACCGGCAGCACCATGAACTCCTGGAAGTCCACGTTGTTGTCGGCATGCGCGCCGCCGTTGATGATGTTCATCATCGGCACCGGCAGCGACGGTGCAACGCCGGTCTTGGCGCCCAGGTACTGCCACAGCGCCTGCTTCTTCGACGCCGCAGCGGCATGCGCGGCCGCCATCGAAACACCGAGCAGCGCGTTGGCACCCAGGCGGCCCTTGTTCTCGGTGCCGTCCAGATCGATCAGGCGGCGGTCCAGACCCTGCTGATCTTCGGCATCAAAGCCGACCAGGGCCGAGGCGATCGCGCCATTGATGTTGGCAACGGCGTTGCGCACGCCCTTGCCCAGATAGCGGGTCTTGTCGCCATCGCGCAGTTCCACGGCCTCCTTGGTACCGGTCGAAGCACCGGACGGAACGGCGGCGCGGCCGAACGAGCCGTCGGCCAGGGTGACTTCGGCTTCCAGCGTGGGGTTGCCACGGCTGTCGAGGATTTCACGGGCGTGGATCTTGGCGATATTGGTCATGTCTGGGGGTCAGGCTCGTCTAGGTGCGTCGGGTTGTCGACGGGGAACACAAAAACCGTGCCGCAGTTTAGCCGAAGCGCGGGCCGACGCGGCGCGTTGCTTTCGCCTGAAAGCGGCCGGGACGCTGAAACGGACAAGGCCCGCGCGGGGCGGGCCTTGTTTGATGCCTCCTGTAGTGCCGAGCCATGCTCGGCAAGTGGCATTACCGGTAAAGCCCCTTGCCGAGCATGGCTCGGCACTACCGCTGTTGCTCCCTCCCTTTCGCGCAGCGAAGGGGAGGGCTGGGAGGGGTTGGCTTTTTGCTGGGGAAGCCCCTGCCGAGCATGGCTCGGCACTACCCTTTCAGGCGCGGGCTTCCTGCAGCAGCTTGCCGCCGGCCTTGTGCTCGCGTGCGGCACGGATGAAGCCGATGAACAGCGGGTGGCCACCACGCGGGGTGGACAGGAACTCCGGGTGGGCCTGGCAGGCCAGGAACCAGGGATGCTGGTCACGCGGCAGCTCAACCACTTCCACCAGGGTGTCATCCATCGACTTGCCAGCGATCACCAGACCGGCGTCTTCCAGCTGGGTGCGGTAACGGTTGTTGAACTCGTAACGGTGGCGGTGACGCTCCGCCACCACGTCCTTGCCGTACAGCTCACGGGCCAGGGTGCCCGGCTTCAGGCGCTGCTCCTGCAGGCCCAGGCGCATGGTGCCACCCAGGTCGGACTTCTCGTCACGCTTCTCGACTTCACCCGTGGCGGTACGCCATTCGGTGATCAGACCGATCACCGGGTTCGGCGACTGGCGGTCGTTCTCGGTGCTGTTGGCGCCTTCCAGGCCGGCCACATGGCGGGCGTAGTCCACCACGGCCGCCTGCATGCCATAGCAGATACCGAAGTACGGCACCTTCTGCTCACGAGCGTATTGCGAGGTCAGCACCTTGCCTTCGAAACCACGGTCACCGAAGCCGCCCGGCACCAGGATGCCGTCAACGCTGTCCAGCGCGGACAGGCCGGACTCTTCCAGCTCCTGCGCTTCCAGCCACTTCAGGTTGACCTTGGTGCGCTGGCGCAGGCCGCCGTGCTTGAGCGCCTCGCCCACCGACTTGTACGCATCCTGATGGTCGACGTACTTGCCGACCACGGCGATGGTGACTTCGTCCAGCGGATGCAGGGCCGCATCCAGCACCGACTCCCACTCCGACAGGTCGGCCGGGCCGGCCTTGTCGCCCAGCTTGAGCTGGTTGACCACGATCTCGTCCAGGCCCTGCGCATGCAGGCCCATCGGCACGCGGTACAGCACTTCCACGTCCGGCACGCTGATCACCGCACGCTCGGACACATTGGTGAACAGCGAAATCTTGCGGCGTTCCGAATCCGGGATCGCCTGCTCGGAACGGCACAGCAGCACGTCCGGCTGGATGCCGATCGAGCGCAGTTCCTTGACCGAATGCTGGGTCGGCTTGGTCTTCAGCTCGCCGGCGGCGCCGATGAACGGCACCAGAGTCAGGTGCATGAACAGCGCCTTCTCCGGGCCACGCTCGGTGCGCACCTGGCGGATCGCCTCCAGGAACGGCAGCGACTCGATGTCGCCGACGGTGCCGCCGATTTCCACCAGCGCCACGTCGAAGCCTTCAGTGGCCTCGTCGATGCAGCGACGGATCTCGTCGGTGATATGCGGAATGACCTGCACGGTGGCGCCCAGGTAATCCCCGCGGCGCTCCTTGCGGATCACGTTCTCGTAGA
This sequence comes from Stenotrophomonas sp. UBA7606, assembly GCF_002477705.1. Taxonomy (NCBI): domain Bacteria; kingdom Pseudomonadati; phylum Pseudomonadota; class Gammaproteobacteria; order Lysobacterales; family Lysobacteraceae; genus Stenotrophomonas; species Stenotrophomonas sp. UBA7606. Next base: position 78,764 of record NZ_DLJW01000048.1, read on the forward strand.
TGCGTCCGGTGGTGATCGAGTTCTTGCGGCTCAACCGGGTATGCACGAAACGCTCGTAGTGGCCCAGGTCCAGGTCGGTCTCGGCACCGTCGTCGGTGACATAGACCTCGCCATGCTGGAAGGGGCTCATCGTGCCTGGATCGACGTTGATGTACGGATCCAGCTTCATCATGGTGACCTTCAGGCCACGCGCCTCGAGGATCGAGGCCAGGGACGCGGCTGCAATGCCCTTGCCAAGCGAGGACACCACACCACCGGTAACAAAAATAAGGGGGGTCACGGCTCACTGCCTCCCGGAAAGCCCTAGTTTAAAGGTTGTCGCCAAAACACCCAAGCACTGGATGCGGCGGATTAAAAAAAAGACGCCCCGGCCTGCGCCGGGGCGTCCTTGAAACACGGGAAAACCACGTCAGCGGCGGCGACGCGCTTCCTCTTCCTCTTCTTCACGCGGTTCGGCCTGCTGGCCAGCCTGCGCCTTCTCCTGCGCAGCAGCGGCCGCCCGGCGCTTGGCCTTCTGCTCGGCCTCGCTCTGCGCCTTGTCGACCGGCGCGTTCTGCGCGGCCTGGCCGGCCTGCGGCTTGTCGGCGCTCTGCGCCATCACAAACGGCACTGCCACCACGGCGGCGGCAACAGCGGCCAAGGCAATCAACTTCGACGTTTTCATGCTGCTCCTCCTCGATAGGCCCGGCCAGCGGCCAGGGCTCACGTTGAACCAATTATAGGGTAACCAGCCCTGGCTGCCCCGCCCCTGAATGAAGGAACCGGCCACCGCCGCGACGACCCGCGTGCAAAATCCGCCGCCAGACCGCACACTCCCACGTCGATTTGCGCCCTACCGAGATACATGAACGCCCGTTACAACGCCGCTGACATCGAAGTCCTTTCTGGCCTGGACCCGGTCAAACGCCGCCCTGGCATGTACACCGACACCGCGCGCCCGAACCATCTGGCGCAGGAAGTCATTGACAACTCGGTGGACGAAGCCCTGGCCGGCCATGCCCGTACGGTGGAAGTCACCCTGTTCAAGGATGGCAGCTGCGAGGTCAGCGATGACGGCCGCGGCATGCCGGTGGACATCCACCCGGAAGAGAAGATCCCAGGCGTGGAACTGATCCTGACCCGCCTGCATGCCGGCGGCAAGTTCAGCAACCGCAACTACACCTTCTCCGGCGGCCTGCACGGCGTCGGCGTGTCGGTGGTCAACGCCCTGTCCACGCTGGTGGAGATCCACATCCGCCGCGAAGGCAGCGAGCACCGCATCACCTTCCGCGACGGCGACCGCGCCAGCCCGCTGGAAGTGGTGGGCAGCGTCGGCAAGAAGAACACCGGTACCCGCCTGCGCTTCTGGCCGGACCCGAAGTACTTCGACACCAACAAATTCAACGTCCGTGCGCTGCGCCACCTGCTGCGCGCCAAGGCCGTGCTGTGCCCGGGCCTGACCGTCAAGCTGACCGACGAAGCCACTGGCGAAGTCGATACCTGGTATTACGAGGACGGCCTGCGTGACTACCTGAAGGCCGAGCTGGGCGAGCGTGAAATGCTGCCGGCCGACCTGTTCGCCGGCTCGCTGAAGAAAGAAACCGAGATCGTGGACTGGGCCGTGGCCTGGCTGCCGGAAGGCGAGCTGGTCCAGGAAAGCTACGTCAACCTGATCCCTACCGCCCAGCACGGCACCCACGCCAACGGCCTGCGCACCGGCCTGACCGAGGCGCTGCGCGAGTTCTGCGACTTCCGCAACCTGCTGCCGCGTGGCGTCAAACTGGCCCCGGAAGATGTCTGGGACCGTGTCTCCTTCGTGCTGTCGTTGAAGATGACCGACCCGCAGTTCAGCGGCCAGACCAAGGAACGCCTGTCCTCGCGCCAGGCCGCCGGTTTTGTTGAAAGCGCCGTGCACGACGCCTTCAGCCTGCTGCTGAACCAGAACGTGGAACTGGGCGAGAAGATCGCGCAGATCGCGATCGAGCGCGCCAGCGCGCGCCTGAAGACCGAGAAGCTGGTCACCCGCAAGAAAGTCACCCAGGGCCCCGCCCTGCCCGGCAAGCTGGCCGACTGCATCAGCCAGGACCTGTCGCGCACCGAACTGTTCCTGGTGGAAGGTGACTCGGCAGGCGGCAGTGCCAAGCAGGCCCGTGACAAGGATTTCCAGGCCATCCTGCCGCTGCGCGGCAAGATCCTGAACACATGGGAAGTGTCGTCCGGCAGCGTGCTGGCCTCCGAGGAAGTACACAACTTGGCCATCGCCATCGGCTGCGACCCGGGCAAGGACGACCTCAGCGGCCTGCGCTACGGCAAGGTGGTGATCCTGGCCGACGCCGACTCCGACGGCCTGCACATCGCCACCCTGCTGGCCGCGCTGTTCGTGCGCCACTTCCCGTCCCTGGTCGATGCCGGCCACGTGTTCGTGGCGATGCCGCCGCTTTTCCGCGTCGACGTGGGCAAACAGGTGTTCTATGCCTTGGACGAGGAAGAGAAGCGCTCCATGCTGGACAAGATCGAGCGCGAGAAGATCAAGGGTCAGGTCAGCGTCACCCGCTTCAAGGGCCTTGGCGAGATGAACCCCTCGCAGCTGCGTGAATCCACCATCCACCCGGATACCCGCCGCCTGGTGCAGCTGACCGTGGACGACGACGAGCAGACCCGTTCCTTGATGGACATGCTGTTGGCCAAAAAGCGCGCGGCCGACCGCAAGGGCTGGCTGGAGAGCAAGGGCGACCTGGCCTCACTGGAGGTCTGATCCGGGCCTTCACTACCTGCAGAAACCCGCCGGTGACGGCGGGTTTTTTGTTTGACGATGACTCCAGCCCGGTACTTCGCTGGACTGCGCCGTAGCTCGATACAGCAGGTTTATCAAGAACTTACGCGCGTCCATCATATGCCGGTGCTTTCTGAAACTTGACCCGATTTTCCCTCGCGCCGCTCCTATCTGGCTCTTGGAATTCGGGTCGTTCCAAGGAGTCATCGTGGCGAAGATCAAGCTCACCAAGACCGCCGTAGAGTCGGCGCAACCCCAAGCCAAGGACATCGAACTACGGGATACCGTGGTGCCGGGTTTCCTCTGCAAGATTACCCCGAAGGGCCGCCGGGTGTTCATGCTCCAGTACCGCACGAACTCCGGGCAGCCCCGCAAGCCCTCGCTGGGCCTGTTCGGGGAACTGACCGTGGAGCAGGCCCGCGTCATGGCGCAGGACTGGCTGGCCGAAGTTCGCCGGGGCGGCGACCCCGGCGGCGCCAAGGCCGAGGCACGCAAGGCGCCCACGGTCGAAGCGTTGTGCAAGAAGTTCATGGAGGACTACTCCAAGAAGCGCAACAAGCCCAGCACGCAGCGCGGCTATCAGGCGGTCATCGACCGCTGCATCGTCCCGCTGATCGGCCGCAAGAAGGTGCAGGACGTGAAGCGGCCCGACATTGCCGGGCTGATGGAGAAGCTGGCCTACAAGCCGGCCGAGGCGAACAACGCCTTCGGCGTGCTGCGCAAGATGTTCAACTTGGCCGAAGTGTGGGGCTACCGCCCGGACGGCACGAACCCGTGCCGCCACGTCCCGATGTACCCGCCCGGCGAGGAAACCCGGCTCATCGTGGACGACGAGCTGGCGCTGATCTTCCGCCAATTGGAGAAGCTGGAGGCGGAAGGACTGGAGAACTACGTCATCCCGCTGGCGATTCGCCTGCAATTCGAGTTCGCCGGTCGCCGCTCCGAAATCTGCACACTCGAATGGGATTGGGTCGATCTGGAGAACCGGCGCGTGGTCTGGCCCGATAGCAAGACCGGCGGCCTTTCAAAGCCCATGAGCGCGGAAGCCTACCGGCTGTTTTCGACGGCGCCGCGCCGTGAAGGTTGCCGCTATGTCCTGCCGTCGCCCAACGACCCGACCAAGCACCTGACGTTTGGCGAGCACTATGGCGGTTGGAAGCGCGTGCTCAAGGCCGCCGGCGTCCCGCACGTCGGCACGCACGGCATCCGCCATCGCTCGACCACCGACATTGCCAATTCGGGCGTGCCGACCAAGGTAGGCATGAAGCTGACGGGGCACAAGACCGTGGCGATGTTCATGCACTATGTCCACACCGAGGACAAGCCGGTGCGGGATGCGGCCGAACTGGTGGCGAGTCGGCGGCAGGCCATCACGGGCGCGCGGCGCCCTGCGGAGGCCACGGCATGAGCAAGAGGACGCCTTCGGTGGCGCCCCCCGCTGCCTTGCCGGCCGACTATCCCCGTTCCGCAATTTCCGAGACAGTGTCTGGGAAATTCGGCCTCGCCGAGCTGGCCAAGGTCTTCACGCTGCCGTGGTCGGCCTATACGCTGCTGATTTCGGTCAAGGATGCCCGCGTGACCGGTGGCCGGCATCCCGTCCTGTCGGCTTCGATTGTCGTGCCGGCGTCACGACAATCGGGTGGGTCATCCCTTCTATCTAGGTGCTACACCGGAGACTGGAAAACTATGCCCGTTTCGGGTATAGTTTGGAGGTCGAAATGACGGACATCCTCAAGCGCAAGGACTTTGCACGCTGGCAGTCGGGCGAGAAGCTGTCCGATGCCGCGTTGTGCAAGGCGGTTCAGGAGATGGAAAGCGGTCTGATCGACGCGGACTTGGGCGGCTCCCTCTACAAGAAGCGGGTGGCCCGCCCCGGCGGTGGCAAGAGCGGTGGCTACCGCACGCTGGTATCGGCCAGGATCGGCAGCCGCTACGTGTTTCTGCATGGTTTCCCGAAGAACGACAAGGCGAACATCACGCAGGACGAGAAGAAGGCGCTGCAATTCGCCGGCAAGGTGTTCTTGGAACTGTCTGCTGAAGCCTTGTCGAAGGCGTTGCAGTCGGGTGTTTTAGTGGAGGTGCATTGTGAGCAAGATCATTGAATCGCTGCGTGGCGACCTGGCTGCGCTCCACGAAGTGGGCGCGATCAGCAAGGTGACGATGCGCAAGTTCGACGCGATCTGCCCGCCACCGGTGCGGGAGTTCGGTGCTGCAGACATCAAACGCCTGCGCGAAGCCTTGAAATTTAGCCAGCCGGTGTTCGCGCTCCACCTTCACACCACAGCCTCGACGGTGCGCAAATGGGAGCAAGGCGAGACTCGCCCGGCCGGTCCGGCCCTCAAGCTGCTCAACGTCATTGCAGACAAGGGCTTGCAGGCCATCATCTGATGCCTGACTAGGGAGACAGGCATTGGCGACGCGAATTGACCCTTTCAGCTCACAGCATCTTGAAGCCGCTTGCCGTGTGCTTGCAGATACCGAGCGGGGCCTGAGCGGAACGCAGATCGAGCGCCTGCTGCAAGAAATAGAGGTTGCCGACACGTCGCCCGGCATCACCAAATGGAAGCGGTTGTTCAATGCGCTGGCTGGCGCGCAGAACCGGCACCAGATCGGGAACCATCTCATCATGTTCATCAATCGCGCGATGAACCCGGTGAACTACGCCCGCGACCCCGCGACGTTCACCTGGCGGCGCGACGAACTCAATGTCGTCCTGGCCTTCTCCGGCTTCTACGTGCGCGAAGACGGTAAGGTTGGGCACGCCGACAAGGCCACGACGCTTGATGCCGCGCGCGCCCGAGCTGGACGACTCAAGGCCGCGCTCGAAAGCCGCGTCGTCCACGCGGAAGTGCTGAACTATTGCCGTGCCGAGCTGCTGGACGAAAACTACTTCCATGCCGTGTTCGAGGCAACGAAAGGCGTTGCGGAGCGGATTCGCTTGCTGTCGGGCATGAACGGCGATGGCGCTGACCTGGTGAGCAAGGCATTCGCAGGCCAGCAACCCGTTCTCACCTTGGGACCGCTCACCACCGAGTCCGAAAAGAGCGAGCAGAAAGGCTTTGCTAACCTGTTGATCGGCCTGTTTGGCGCCGTGCGCAATCCGCTGGCCCATGCACCCAAGACGAATTGGCCTATGTCCGAGCAGGACGCACTGGACATCCTGACGCTGGTGTCGCTGATTCATCGCAAGCTGGATGGCGCCACGAAAGTCGCCGCCGTATCGCCATAACGGAAAGAGAAGAATGGACGAGGCGATCGTTGTCTTCTCTCGGAAAGGGATTTTTCAGACCACGATCGCCGCGCGCGACGTTCGCAGCCGGGAACATGCGCGCAAGCTGTGGCCCCTGGCATCTCCCGGCGCATCACGGCAGATGGTGACATGGGTCAGCCCATCCTTTGAAAGCGGGAAGCTGCGTCGGCGATCCCATTTCCGGATGCTTCCTGCCCAGCACACCTATAGCCCCAAAGCGCACTTCGATGATGAAGAAGCCAGTCGGTGGCGCGCCGTGCAGGAAAGCGCCGAACACCGACGCGCGAAGGAGCTTGTCGCGGCTGAACTAGCCCGACGCTTGAACACCGGACTTGCAATGCCCTGGGCGTTCAAGGACGCGGATGCGTCTGACTATCCGCTGGAAGGCAACTTGCTGCTTGGCGCCGATCGGGTGGCGATCGAGCACCCGCTGGAAACACCATTCGGCAGCAAATTCCGACTCGACGTTGCCGTGCTCGGGCCGCCTGTCCAGACCGAGCCGATGGTGCTTGGGGGCGTCGAAATCGAACTCGGGCATGCCTTTGATGGGCGCAAGGCGTTAATCGGAAAATCGCTCGGATTCCCCCTCATCTCCATCGACATCACTGAGATGACGCTGGCAGAACTCACACCAGAATGGGCGCAGAAGGTGCTGACTGCAACCACGCGGAGTCATGAGCAAGGGCGCCGGCAGACCTACATCTACCTGCATGATCTCCTGTACCCCCTCTACGCGCAGCTACCGGCATTTCTCGACGATGAACAGCGCCACCAGTTTCTGGTGTTTGCGGACGACAACACTCTAAACAAGCTGGTGCGCTGGATGAACGCGCTGGCCGAAAAGCTGGAGTATCCGAAGGGTACGGTCGCCGTTGCCCTGGTCAATGGCAAGAACGAACAGTCGCGCAAGATGCTGGAACGCGCCGGACAAGTGGTTGGCCCCGACTGGGCTGAATTCAACGACCAGCGATGCCTGCGTCTGACTCTTCCGCGGCCAAAAGGTCCGGCTGATCTCCAGGCTCATCGCTTCCACATGACGATGGCGCGCGTTCTGCTGTCGCACGCCGATGCGCTGGTTGGCTACAAGTATTGCAACGGTGTGGACAACAACCACCCCGAAGAAGATGTATGGGTTGCGCATCGCTGGATCGCCGACCTGAAAACTCATACCCAGCACCGCGTATTGCCAAAGCGACTGTCTGAACCGATCAACAGGTTGATCGCGGTGGTTTCGGACCTGCATCGCAATCACGCGGCAACCAGCCAAGAGGCGTGACCATTCCCATACTGAATTTCAATCTATAGCTGTTTTTTGCGCTCTTTTCCGAGGGGCCGAAGAAGACAAAGATGGCAAGCACTCGAATAGGCGTTCTGCATAGACGAAGCCCATCCGCCTGACAGAATCCTGATCGAAATACAGCAGCCAAGCGGCTAGAAGCGCCAGAGAAATGAGTAGTGTTAAGCCTGCTGCGAGCCCTGGATCAGCAAAATGCATTGGGTTGAAGTGGGGAGGTTTCACCTGTAGAACCTTTGCGATCAACAGCCCGTAGAGAACGCCCACGAGACACGATGCGATACCGACCGGTTTCATCGCCAGCATGTTGCGATGGAATCCATAGGCGATGTTCTCTTTCAGCAAGAGCTGCTTGTTCGAGCGCGTGAGTTCGCGAAGTCGTTTGGTTGCACCTATGTATGTATCGTCTGCCTGCTCAGGGTTTGCTAACTCTTCTTCCGCTGTTGGCATCGCGATGCCAAGTTTGGCAGTGATCGCCGTGTGGTAGCGCTGCTTGCTGACACCATCGAGAAACCTGTCGCGGTGGCGCAGTGCAATGGTGGTGGGCATGCCCCCCCACTTGGCAACTAAGGTTTCTTCGAGTTTCTTACCGCGGCCACGGGCAACGCTCGCAAGCGCATAAATGGCCCCACAGCCACCAAGCAGGCCAATCACACTCGTAAGCACAGGATGCTTGGCTCCGTAGACGCACAACAACGGAACCAGTACCGGCAAGGCCACAAGAAGCCCAGGAACAACCCGCGCCTTGCGCTCATAAGGATCCTTGACCAGTTCAAAAATTGTTGTCATATGGAGTCAAGCCTGTGCCGTAAGGGCATCGATGTAGGGTTGAATTTCGTCGCGATTTTTCAGCGCGATCTGTTGTGCGAGCGGATCTGGTGCTTCCTTGGTGTGCAAGCCCAGACGTCTTAGTGTGTAGTAAAGGAATGCTTGACGGCATGGAAGCTTGACCTGCCCGTCTTCCATGCCGTAGTCCAACTCCAACACTCGTTTCTTGGCCGCCGGTAAGTCGGGGTGTGGCGCAAGGATCAGAGTCAGCACAGTATGCCAATGCGTATCCTGACTGAAGTCCACTTGGCTCGGCTCTATACCATCGATGCGGAGGATTCGAGCGAGGACGAAATCGCTGAAGCGCTGGCGCTTGTGGCAAAACGCGCGCACGTGCCAACGAAAGCCATCGTAGCCAAGAGCGTGTGGTGACAGCAGGCGAATTGATTCGTTCAAGGACGTCATGGACTGGTAACTGACTCGAATGGCTTCCTGCTGCCGTATTGCACGGACCACCAATTCGACAGTCTGCTCGTCGATGGTGCGCCAGGGGGAAGGCGCCCAATCTATCTCCGGCGCGGAGCCGATAAAGCTGGCCGCTGACTCAACCACCCCCATCTTGGTTGCCAACAGTTCTGCCAGATAACGTTGTGCAGAGCTTCGCTGGTAAAGCGGACGAAAACTCTGCGTTGCCGTGTAGGTCTTGGAGCTGCGGTCGTATGTCAGGTTATTCGGGGCCAGTTCGGTGTACTTGGCAATATCAAGTGACGCTTGAGGCACTGATATGCCGAAGTGCTCAGTGAGATCCATTCGATTGATGCGCCGCTCCCAGCGCAACCGAAAATCGATGAATTGAAGTCTGCTCTCCAACCCCCAGCTCAGCCCCTTGGGCTCAACAGGTTCGGCAGTAGCAACGGGAGGCTCTTGCATCAGTAGCGCCTAAAAAGTAGACTGATCGAAAAAATAGTCGTACATTAACTATACGCGATCACTCCTCGGTCGTCTACCCGGAGACCCCAAGTGCCCACCACCATCACCTTTTTCCCCGTTGACAACGGGGACATGACCCTCATCAAGTTCGGTGATCTTGATGCCACCACGCTACTGATCGACGTAAACATCCGGCAAGATGCCGACGATCCTGATGGGGAAGCGCGTGATGTTGCCAAGGACCTGCGCGATCGACTGAAGAAGGATGAGAACGGCAGGCCATATGTTGATGCCTTCCTGCTGAGCCACCCCGACGACGACCACTGTCGGGGGCTGACTCGGCACTTCTACTTGGGCGAATTGGACAAATACCCGGATGACAAGAAGGACGACAAGGACAAGAAGATCGTCATTCGCGAGATGTGGTCGTCTCCCATTGTGTTTCGGCGTGCGAGCAAGGCCCTTACCTTGTGTGATGACGCGAAGGCGTGGGCTACCGAGGCGCGCCGACGTGTTCAGTTGAACCGAGACAAGAACTTCGCCGTTGGGGCCGGTGATCGCATCCAGATCATGGGGGAGGACATCAATGGAAAGACCGATGACCTCACCTCCATCGTGCGGAAGGTCGATACGCGCTTCTCGACAATCAACGGTAAGAGTTCAGCATTCTTCTCCGCGTTTCTTCTTGCGCCATTGGACGCAAAGGACGATGAGGAAGAGGAAGAGTGCCTGGTCAAAAATCAGTCCAGTGTGATTTTGAACTTCACGTTAGCTGCCGATGCGGCGACACCAGATGGCGCGAAGTTTCTAACTGGTGGAGATGCTGAAGTATTTATCTGGAACCGTCAGTGGCAGCGCCATAAGGCCGATGCCGAGGTTCTGGAGTACGACATCATGCAGACGCCTCATCATTGCTCTTGGCACTCTTTGTCTTACGACAGTTGGTCGAAGTGCGGAGAAAAAGCAAAACTTGATGCCGATGCCCGAGATGCATTGTCACAGACCCGCGACGGCGCCGTCATCGTCGCAAGTTGCAAGCCGATCAAGGATGACGACAGCGATCCGCCCTGCATCCGTGCAAAGCGTGAATACGTTGAAATCGTGGAGGAAGCAAAGGGTGAGTTCTACTGCACGGGTGAATACCCGAGCGAGAAATCCGTGGAGCCCCTCGTTTTCACTGTCACTTCCCAAGGTGTGCAGCCCCCCTCGAAGAAGGAAGCTGGATCGAAGGCCGCCGCCGTGATTACCTCCGCGCGAACTCCCATGCCGCACGGGGCATCATGACGGACGCTATCGCAGACGCACTGCATCAACTTCAGCGACATCGGGGCTTGACCCGCGTTGGCGAACCAACGGTAATCGATGCATTGACGCAGATAGCAGTCGATGTTGCCGTGCAACTGCCAAGCAGGTCTCGGCGTAGCGGCGTCTCCGAAACCGGGGTGCGTGCCGTCGAGACATGCGTGCTGGTATTCGGCAGTGACTGGCCCCTATCCGCGCCCAAGCCCTTCTTGCGTGCGGACTTCCCGCTCAACTTGCCACACATAAACCCCCATCGCGAAGGCGAGTTGGTTTCGCCATGCCTGTTCGAAGGATCTTTGAACGAACTGCTGCATCGGTTTGGTCTCGACGCCATTGTCGATCAGTTGGTTGATTGGCTGCACAAGGCTGCCGCCGGAACGTTGTTGGACCTGGAGCAAGGGTGGGAACCGACGCGGCGAGATAGTTGTCCTTCGACCGTTGTCTTCAGTGCCGAAAAGGTCGCGGCCGCCGCCCCCGTTGACGGCGCGGTTTTGGTGGTTTCCGCGGGCTACGTGACGATTGATGGCGGGCTATACGCCATCATCGATGACGAGCTGAGCGCACAAGTTGATCCTGTGTTTTCCCAAGGCGTTCACAACGACAAGTTGGGAAATTGGGGGAATGGCCATACCGCGACCTTCATTGCGCGGGGACCAATCACCGATGGCCACCCGTATGTAGTCGAACGCTATCAACCGGAGACGGTTGTCGATCTCACGACACTGCTAGATCGAGCAGCGGAACTTGGTATCGATCGTGACGCTTTAGCCCAAAGCTTGGAGGGTTATTACGGGCGCTCGATTCTGGATATGCAACAAGACTCGCGTGGTTGGGTGCACGGTTTGTACGCGATTGTGATTCTGACTGTACAAAGACCAGCGCCGCTTGTTGGATCACCAGGCCGGAATGTCGAGGTATTGCCCTATGTGGTGCGCTATGAACTCAACGCTCAATCGCTCCTAGAGCGAAATGCCACGGTTCACCCCGCCTTTCATGCGCATGCGTTGTCTCCCGAGCTGCTGGCACGGACATCTGGTATCCCGTCAGCAGCCACATCGCAGCCACTGGTCATCCTTGGCTGCGGTAGTGTGGGATCAAAAATCGCGATGCACCTCGGGCGGGCTGGTTTCGGCTCAATGACTTTCGTTGACAACGAATCCATATCACCTCACAACATAGCGCGGCATGCACTCATTGAGCGAGCATCGGTGCTGATCCCGCCTCGGAAGTCGGCGCTGATGAAGACGGCCTTTGAAGAACTGTCGCATCTTCAATCGCGCGCGTTCGACGCTGACGCTGTGACCCTCCTAGTCGATCCGGAACAGTTCGCCACCAGCGTTCCTCAGGATGCTGCCCTTATCGTGGATACGACGGCTTCACTTCAGGTACTGGCCGCAGAAACGCAATCAAAAGCATTGGACCAATCCCCAACTCGACTGGCACGGGTCGTGATGTATGGCCAGGGGCGCTGTGTCGCGGTTTTGCTTGAAGGGCCAAGTCGCGCCGGTCGGGTTGACGACCTCACGGCATTCTTATTCGAGTGCTGCCGGTTTGTGCCAGAACTTCGTGCGTCGATTGCCGGTGATACGTCGGAGCCGACGCGCATTTTTGTAGGGGACAATTGCCGCTCACTGACCATGCCAATGTCAGATGCCGTTGTTTCGCGGTCTGCATCACTGGCTGGAGTGCAACTGGAACGCTGGCTCGTTGATGGGCTGCCGAAGGAAGCGACGCTTTGTGCTGGCATCGCGGACGCCGAAGGCCTTGGCATGGCCTGGAGTCGCGCGAGCCTTGGCCCAACCACTGTGCTCGATGTAGCGGACGATGGTGGCTGGAGCGTTCGGATTCTCGACCCTGTGGCGCACGCGATCAATGCTGATGCGCTGCACTGGGGTGCGGTGGAAACAGGAGGCGCCTTGGTTGGCCGTATCTCGTTTGAAAATCGAACCATCACCATTGCGGGCCTTGTCGAGGCGCCCTCTGACAGCGTTCGCAAGGCAACCCGCTTCGTCCTTGGAACCAGTGGGCTTGTCCAAAGTTTGCGTGCTGCAAACGAGGCCTCTTTGGGGTATCTCGCTTTCATTGGCACCTGGCACAGCCACCCGAAAGGCGGCGCGCATTCAGGGATAGACCGAAATACATTGCGCAGCATCGCTGAGGATGCAGGTGGTCTCCCCGCCGTGTCGTTAGTATGGACTCCAACAGGACTCACGTGCGCGGTTGACCGCTGGTAAGAACAAAGTCACCGACACTTTTTTCAGAGAATGAGGGGGATTTATGGCTGACTACTTCGAGATTGATTTTTTAGGCGTCGAAACAGCGAAAAGCGGGGATGCGATCACGCTACGCTATTCGGTGAATGGCACTGAGGGCGTACACGTCGTTGACGGTGGATACCTGGATACGGGAGATCAGATCGTCGAGCATCTGAAAACCTATTACGGAACAACTGTCATCGACCATGTGATCCTCACACACCCTGACCGCGACCACGCCAATGGGCTGCGGAAGGTCTTGGAGCAATGCACAGTCAAGAACCTCTGGATCAACAGACCATGGATATACGCAGATCAACTGATTGATCGCTTCGAGAACTATGAGTCAGTTGAAGCCCTGAGAAGGAAGTTGCGGTCCATCTATGATGCCTCGGCAGCGCTTGAGGATATTGCGCTGGAGAAGGGAATTTCTATCCATGCTCCTCTTCAGGGGCAAAGCATTGGCCCATTCATGGTAATGGCACCAACTTTGGGCCGCTATCTTGACCTGATCGTAGATTCAGCGAAGACACCGGAAGCTGTTGATGAAAGCGTTATGGATAGTGCGCTGAGCAGCCTATTCCGGGCAGTAAAGGCCGCGACGGCCTATATCAAGTCCCTGTGGGGCGAGGAGTATTTTCCACCTGGCCCCACCAGTCGGGAGAATGAAATGAGTGTGGTGCAGTCGGCTGTGCTGAACGGCCATCGCATTATGCTTACTGGTGATGCAGGACGAGAAGCGTTGCAGGAAGTGATCGACTATGCCCCCTTTGCGGGACTTACGTTGCCCGGAATTCGATACTTCCAAGTGCCTCACCACGGAGGTCGACACAACGTCTCTACGGAAATTCTGGATCAATTGCTTGGCCCACGCTTGGACGCGATGCCTGACAATCACCACTGGAATGCTATATGCAGCTCCGCCAAAGCGGACGAGGATCACCCGCGGAAGTCGGTGATTCGCGCTGTATTGCACCGGGGCGGGCACTGGGCGGCAACTGAAAGCAAGAACATCCGCATCGGCGCGGGCATCACCCGTGATGGCTGGGTGCCGATTCCTCAGGCGCCGTATCCCGAAGATCAAGAGAATTGACTTCGACAGAACCTCAGCACCATTTTTATTCTCTGCTGGCTACATTGTTTGCGTCCCGGCGTGCCGCCGCCGGGTTCGCGGGCTGCGCCCCGCGCTTCGTGCCGAATCGCGGCCATCCGGCTTTGACCCCTGACGCCTTCGGCCCTGGCGGGCCTGCGCGCTCCGCTTGCACAAAGGCGAGTGTGTGCAATGGGCGGGTGTAGGCGGTCTTGCTGTTCCCTTCACCGTATCACGGTGTTCTCGCCGTCAAGGGCTGCGCGCCCGTTGGCGCTTGCGGCCTGGCGGCCGTCTGCGACCCCTGACTGCTGTGCTGCGCCGTGCTGGCGACGGTTCCGGGCAATTCCGCCCGTGCAACCGGAGATCGTCATGAACGACAAATCGCACGTCTCGCTTGAACAACACGTTTGCCTTGTCTGCGGTACTCGCTTCGACACTGGCGCCATCCTGCTGGATCGCCGCCTGCGCGCAAGCATGGAGCGCCACACGGCAACCGGCTGGGGCTTGTGCCCCGAGCATCAGAAGCTGTCGGACGACGGCTTTGTCGCGCTGGTCGAGTGCGACCCGCAGCGCAGCGGCTCGCCGGCTGGCGGTGGCCGCGTGAAGCCCGAGCAGGCATACCGGACGGGCCGTCTGGCGCACCTCAAGCGCGAAGCCTTCGCGCAGGTGTTCAACGTGCCGATCGCGGCCGATCAGCCGTGCGTCTTCGTCGAACCCGGCGTGATCGAGCAGTTGCAGACGATGACGGCGAACTGATCGCGCCTGGTGCCATCCGGTGCGCTGCCCTTCGGGGCAGCGCACCTTTTTTTCTGCTGCGCCCTGGTGCCAATGACTTCGCGCCTGCGGCGCTGCGCGCTGGCGCTTGCACTCCAGGGGAAGTGCCTGCGGCACATCCCCGCCGCGCTTCGCTTGGCGCCCCTGCAACACCGCCGCCCCGGCTGCGCCGGCGCGGCAATACCGATGCCGCAAAGGCTGCTTGTCCACCGCAGAAGATCCACGCTGCATCTCCACGACTGCATGGGCGTCCCCGGCCAAGAAACATGGCCGGTCGCGCTGTCGTGCTTCGCATCGAGCCGCCTGCGGCGTCTCGCCCCTGACGGGCTTCCATCATTCCCTCGCTCCGCTCGGCTGACGCCTCCGGCCCGGCTTCCAGCTTCGGGCCTGCGCGCTTCGCTTGCCGTGCGGTCAGCACATAGGGATGGCCGTTGCCTTGTCCAGCCGTCTCCCCTGACTTCATCACCTTGTCCGCGACTGTAGCCCGCGCCCATGTGCCGTCAAGGCGCGCAGGGCCGTGTCCTCGGCTGCGCCTGCGGGCCGCACCAACCCTGCGCTTGTTTCCTTGACGGCCCCCGTCCGCGCGCTCCTGACCGTCGCGGGCGATGAACTCAGGAAAGACGGTGGCAACAGGGCCAACCGGGTTCCTCGTGCCGACCGCACCAAACAGCCGAAAGGCTGGGCTCCGAATCTAGGAATCCGGTGTGCGGTTTGAACAGCAAACCCTTTTCGTCAGGAGAAATGCCATGCAACTCGCATCCCGATTCGCTTCCCGTTCCCCGTCGCTGCGCAGCGATTACCCGCTGTCCGACGATCAAATCCGCAGGGTCGCGCCGTCCATCTTCGCGGACGCGCCGCACGAAAGCCGTTCCGAGCGGTACGCCTATATCCCGACCGCCGCCGTGCTGGCGGAGCTTCGCAAAGAAGGGTTTCAGCCCTTCATGGCGTGCCAGACCCGCGTGCGCGACGAAGGCAAGCGCGAACACACCAAACACATGCTGCGCCTGCGCCATGCAAGCCAGATCAACGGCGCGGAAGCCAATGAAATCGTGCTGCTCAATTCCCACGACGGCACGAGTTCTTACCAAATGCTCGCGGGCATGTTTCGGTTCGTGTGCAGCAACGGTCTTGTCTGCGGCGACACCGTGGCAGACGTGCGCGTGCCCCACAAAGGCGACGTGGCCGGACTGGTCATCGAAGGCGCTTACGAAGTCTTGAGCGGTTTCGACCGCGTGCAGGAATCCCGCGATTCCATGCGCGCCATCACCTTGAACGATGGCGAATCCGAAGTGTTCGCCCGCGCCGCGCTGGCCCTCAAGTACGACGACCCCGACAAGCCCGCGCCCATCACGGAATCACAAATCCTGATGCCGCGCCGCCACGACGACCGCCGCCCGGACTTGTGGAGCGTGTTCAACCGCACGCAAGAGAACCTGACCCAAGGCGGCCTGCGCGGGCGCAGCGCCAACGGACGCCGCCAGCAAACCCGCCCGGTGCAGGGCATCGACCAGAACATCCGCCTCAACCGTGCGCTTTGGCTGCTGGCCGATGGCATGCGCCAGTTGAAAGCCTGAATCCCCACGCGGCAGGGGCAGGCAGCAGCCCTTGCCGCTTCTCTCGCTGCTGCATCCCTAACCGCAAGGAGTTATCACCATGAACGCCGTTACCCAAATCGAAACCCACGCCATCGAAGCCGCCGCGCCGCTGGAAGTGGCCGACCCGACCAAGAACCTGATTTTGGTTCCGCTCTCGCAGTTGCTGCCGCGCCGCTCCAAGCGCAACGCACGCAAGACCCCGCGCCTGTCCATTCCCGAACTGGCCGCGAGCATCGCCCGCATCGGTCTGCTGCAAAACCTCGTCGTCATCCTGTCCGCCGATGGCGAGCAATACGAAGTGGTGGCCGGCGACCGCCGACTGACCGCATTGAAGCTGCTGGCGAAGAAGAAGCGCATCGCCGCCGACTTTGAGGTGCCTTGCCTGCTGGTGCCGGACGCTTCGGCCCGTACCGTCAGCCTCGCGGAAAACCTGCTGCGCGAGCAGATGCACCCGGCCGACCAGTTCGAGGCGTTCGCCGCACTGGTCAAGGAAGGCCGGCCCATCGAGGACATTGCCGCCGACTTCGGCGTGTCCCCGCTGGTGGTGCAGCGCCGCTTGAAGCTGGCCAACGTCTCGCCGCGCCTGCTGGCCGACTACCGGGCCGCAGCCGTCACGCTGGAACAGTTGATGGCCTTGACCATCACCGATGACCACGCCGCGCAGGAAGCCGCGTTCTACGGTGCGCCCGAATGGCAGCGTGGCGCGTCCGCGCTGCGCGAACGCCTGACCGAGCGCGAAATCGACGCCACGCATCCGCTGGTGCGCTTCGCCGGGCTGGACGCTTACACGGCGGCGGGCGGTGGCATCCGCCGCGACCTGTTCGCGGAAGGCGATGCCGGAACCTACCTGACCGATGCCACGCTGCTGGAAACGCTGGTGCGCGGCAAGCTGGATGCGCTGGCCGGGGACGTGCGCGCCGAGGGTTGGGCGTGGGTCGAAGCCGTGCCGCACATGAGCTATGCAGAGCGGCAGGCGTTCCAGAACGCACCGCGCCAGCGCCGCGAACCGAGCGCCCGCGAAGCACGCCGCATCGCATCGCTGCAAACCCGCCTCGACAAGATCGACGCCGAACTGGAAGAAGCCTACGACGCCGAGGACGAGGACAAGACCGAAGCGCTGGAACCGCGCCGCGAACAGCTCGCCGGGGAACTGCAAGCCGTGGAGGAAGCCTTGCAGGGCTACGCCCCGGACGTGCGCGCCGTGGCCGGTGCCATCGTCACCCTCGACCGCAGCGGCGAAGCCGTGATTCATCGCGGGCTGCTGCGCGAAGCCGAAGCCAAGGCGCTGCGCACGCTGGAACGCTTGCGGCAGGGTTTCGGCAGCGCGGAAGGCGAAGCCGGGAACGACGACGAAGGCGAGGACGCCGAGCAGCCCAAGGCCGCGAGCCTGTCCGACCGGCTGGCGCAGCGTTTGAGCGCGCATCGCACTGCCGCGCTGCAAATCGAAGTGGCCCGGCATCCGCAAGTCGCGCTGGCCGCGCTGGTGCATGGCATGGTGCAAACCGTCTTGCAGGACAGCCACTACGGCCACGACTTGCCGCTGGGCGTCAGCCTGAAAGTGCAAGACCGGCTGGAAGGCATGGCCCCCGACTGGCCCGAATCCCGCGCCGCCGTGGCTCTGCGCGAGTTGCAGCGGGTCGCGGGCGAAGCGCTGCCGCAGGACAGCGCCGAACTGTTCGCCGCGCTGCTGGCGATGGAGCAAGGCGAACTGGTGCGGCTGCTGGCGGTATGCGTGGCGGCGACCGTGGACGTGGTGACGCCTCGCGCCACGGCGCACCAGCCGGGCGCGGAACTGGCGCAGGCCGTGGGGCTGGACATGGCCGCATGGTGGCAGCCCACCGCAGACGGGTATTTCCAGCATGTGCCGAAGGCCGCGATTCTGGAAGCCGTGGGCAAGTTCGCACCGTCGCACGCTGCCCGACTGGCGAAGCTGAAGAAGGCCGACATTGCCAGCGAGGCGGAACGGCTGGCCGATGGTACGGGCTGGATGCCCGCCATCTTCAAGACCGAAGGCCCGGAAGCTGCGCCGGAGGAAACGCAGGCGCAGGACGCCCCGGAGGATGCCGAGGCAATGGCGGATGAACCCGCCGAGGCACTGGCCGCTTGACCCGCGCCGAAGGCAAGCGCCCCGGCCTCGACCGGGGCGCTTCGCTTGAAGGAGAAGCCCCCATGACCCGCACCACCACCAGCCGCCCGCGCATGGCGGCGACCTATGCGCCCGGCACGGTACGCGCTCGCCGCTGGCACGGCGAAGGCGACGTGCGCGGCTACCGTCCGCCCCCTGGCTGGACAGCCTGCGCCGACCTGACCGACTTGCATCCCATCAGGGGCCGCGCCTTGCCGCGTGCCGTGTGGTGGATCATCGAAACCAAGGAATAACGAGCAGCACCGGCCCCAAGCCGTTCCGCCTTGGGGCCGGTGGTCGAAGATCCGGGCGCGGCGGTCGCCGCGCCCGGTTCCAGCGTCCAGAGCAAAATCGCCACGTCGCCGCCTTCGACCAGGCGGCGACGTGGCGGACGTGCAAGTGCCTTGCACGCGGTACAGCCATCGGCGCCCGCTGGCGCGGGCAAGGTTTTGATGGCGCCCCGCCGCAATGGGCGGGGCTTGTGGGGCTACGCCCCGGCTTGCTGCGGCAGGTTGTGCCAAAGCGTGCCGTCCTCGACGCTGGCGGTTCGCGCCTGTACGTCACGAAGGACGGTTCACCGACACGCCACCCGGCTTCGCTATGGAGCATCCACGCCACGCCTCAACCACGTCGTCGCAATCTGCGGCAAGGAGCGTTCTCGCTCGTCGTTGGGGTATTGGCCTTGCCCGCGTCAGGGCGCAGGCCGGTGCAGCCGTCATGCGGGGATGCCGAGTCGGCCACGTCTCCATTCGGGAGCGGGCGGCCGGTGCGTCCTTGGCTTGTCGTGAATCCTGGCGAGGGAACGGCTGCGCCTTGGGCTTCATGGCCGCAACCTTCCAGCGAAAACAATTTCCCCTGCGCTGCGCGCATTCCTCGCGGGACAAATTCTTTTCGCTTCCAGGCTCTCCACGGTGTTACGACCGCTGCGCGGTGCGGCCAGCCCATCCCCCGCCGGCCGGATCACAACAAGGACGCACTGGCGCGACCTTGTTCAACCCGAAAGGAGAAACATCATGGCTAACATCGGCACCTTCACCGCAGAGAAAGACGGCTTCACCGGCCAGCTCCGCACCCTGACCCTGAACGTCAAGGTCAAGCTGATTCCCAACGACAAGGGCGACACCGACAACGCCCCCGACTTCCGCCTTCAGGCGGCCGGCCACGACATCGGCGCGGCGTGGAAGAAGACCAGCGAAGCCGGGCGGCCCTACGTGTCCGTATCCCTCGACGATCCTTCGTTCCCGGCGACGGTCTATGCCCGCCTGATCGAGAACGAGGACGGCACGCACGACCTGATCTGGTCGCGCAGCAAGCCCAAGGCGGCCTGACGGCCGCCCACCGCGCCCCGCCCATTGCGGCGGGGCGCCGTGCTGCTGGCGCAGCACGTCACGCACGCGCCTACGGCGTGTCGCGTTCCTTCAACACCGCCTCAAGCTCCTGGCGCACCTGCGCCAGAAGCTGATCGGCCTTGCGCGTGCTGTCGCCGGCATAGGCCAGCGTCAGCAACGTGAGCGGATGCACGTCCATGACCTCGCACAGCTCGGTCAGCTTGTGCATGGTCGGGCTTTTCAGGTCGCGCTCCAGCGAACTCATGTAGGTGCGGCTGGACACGTCGGAGAACGCTTCCTGGCTCAAGCCGCGCGCTTTCCTGACCGTCCGTATTGCCGTCGCCAATGAGTGTTTCGCTGTCACCAACTTGGTTTCCCCGTAAAAACCAAGATGACAGCCAATTGCACCCAATAAGGCTACAATCTAAAGTGTTCATTCCTGTTGGCCGAACCGCTTTCGTGCTTTTACGGAAATCCGCATGGGCGGATTCCGACAGAATCGGGGAACCGCATCCGTGTCTTGCCTGGCCTGCGTAAATCCGCTTCTGCGTTTCCGTGCATGTACGGATTCGATGGCTTGCGCCTTCGTGCTTTCCCGCCAAAGCACGCACCCGCTTCGGCGGTTCCGCGCTTCGGTGGAAAATCGTATCCGTGCATCCTCGGATGCGTGGGGATTCGGGCCATGACCCAGCCGCTCGTCACCGCTGAACAGCAGGCGCAACTGCTTGCCGTCGGCGCGGCACGCGCCGCTGGCCGAAGCATCGACCCGATGCCGGCGGTGCGACTGTTCACCCCTGACGCGCACGCCACCTGGCTGCTGGCCGCGCTCGACCCGGCCGATGGCGATACGGCATGGGGGCTGATCGACCTGGGAATAGGCATGCCCGGCCTGGGCCATGTGAAGCTGTCCGATCTGGCGTCCATCGTCGGGCCGCGCAAGCAGCCGGTGATGCGCGATCGCTACTTCCAGCCCGTGCGGCTGCTGTCGGAGTACCTGCGACTGGCCGAGGAAAACGGCTCGATCACCGACTGAGCAGTCCCAGCCAACGACGGCGCATTCTGACTATTTCAGTCTTACCCAAGACCTGCGCGGTCTGAATCCGCACTCTTGCACCGAAGCGGTGCGCTTCTGTTGCAAACAGTCATGATCTTCGGCGCGGGCTGCTGCACGGTGCTCCATGCTGCGCACCATTCTTGTGGCGGCGCAGCCGTCGCATTGAGACGATTTCCGCAATGCCTTGGAGCGAATCAGTCTTGACACCAGCAGTTACAGCCTACCCCGATTTTGATGACGACTTAATGGCGACTCGATAGCTCTCGCACGGCGGAATCCATGGCGACGTTCCTGCTGAATGACAGGAGGCCGCGTCATGGCTGACCCGAGCGCCGAACACTGGTATCCGACCGCCGCGTATCTCTACACGCTGCACCTCGACGGCCCCGCGCTGGCGTGGGAATACCTGCGCCGTCACCCCGACTACCGCCGCGACTGGCTGCGCCGGCGCCGCCGGCCACAGGCCGCCGCGCGCTGGGGATTGCGCCTGCTGGAAGATCCCGCCCTGGATGCGCGCGACGCGCATCCGGCCTGGTTCCCCGATCACGATGCGGTGGTGCAGCTCTACCCGGATGCCGACCCGCCGCCCGACGCGGTGGCCTTCGCGTTCTGGCGCCTTCCCGGCCAAAAGCACCTGATCCACGATGGCAGGCGCCTGGTGCTGCTGACACGCTGGCCGGGCTGCTGCCTGCGGCTGGTGATCGCTCCCGGCCTGGAGGATGGCATGGCCTACGCCTATGCCATCCGCGCCTGCGCCGCATCCTGCGGACGCTATCAGGCGCTGGCGGCCGAACTGGATAAGCTGGCCGCCGCTGGCGATGCAGCGCCAGCGGGAACGGCGCGGTCGCGGCCGGCACCCGCTGCGTTGCTGGAGTTGAACACGCTCCAGGCGCTCGACGGCACCCTCGCGGGCGCGTCTCTGCGCGACGTGGCCGAAGGGCTGTTCGGCGTCGATGCCGTCGCCGACGACTGGTACGCCGACAGCGCCTTGCGCGCCCGCGTTCGCCGGCTGGTACGGCGGGGCGATGCACTGATGCGCGGCGGCTATCGTCGCCTTGCACAGCTTCCGCCGCTCAGGGAGGGACGTTCTGCATCCCCTGCAAAACGTCCCTGAGCAGGAAGCCTTGCTTTCTTGAAAGTGCCTCTATCCGGCCGCGTGGTGTGGCCGGGCTTGATGGAGGTACATCCCATGCGACCCGCTCCCTTGCGGCCTGCCGCCGCTGCTGTCGCTGCGCCCGTGCAGCCCCAACGCTACCTGACCAACGACGAAGCCGCCGAGTACCTGCGCCTGTCGCCGCGCACGCTGGAGAAACAGCGCGTGATCGGCGGCGGGCCAAAGTTTCGCAAGTTCGGCCGCCGCGTCATGTACGCGGTGGCCGACCTCGATGCCTGGGCCGACCAGCGCAGCTACGAGGCCACGTCCGACCCGGAATATGCCGAGCGTCACGCGGGCGACTACCGTGATGGCCGCTGATCGTCGGCTCGCCGGTGGCCATCGTCATGTCCAGCCCATCGCTGCCTTCGGGGCAGCGATCGCAGCAGCGGGAACAGCTCGACCTGTTCCGCGCGCTGCCGGGCGACGGCATGGCGCCGCGCGACAGCCAGGACTTGATGGCCTTTCCGTTCTTCTCGCTGGCGAAGTCACGGCGCACGGCGCCGATCGACTTTTGCAGCGGGAACATCACCATCCGCGTGGAAGGCACGGCCGAGCACGGCATCGCCACGATATGGGACGCCGACGTTTTGATATGGGCGGCCTCGCAGATCGTGGAGGCGCGCGACGCTGGCATTCGCCCGTCGCGCTGGATACGCGCCACGCCCTACGAGATTCTGCGATTCATTGGGCGCGGCACGTCCCTCAACGACTACCAGCGCCTGAAAGCCGCGCTCGACCGGCTGCAATCGACCAGCGTGGCGACCTCTATCCGAGAAACCACCGGGCGACGCCTGCACCGCTTTTCGTGGGTGAACGAATGGCGCGAGCTGGCCGACGCCAGCGGCACGCCGCTGGGCATCGAACTGATCCTGCCCGACTGGTTCTATGCCGGCGTACTCGATGCCGCCCTGGTGCTGACCATCGACCCGGCGTATTTCCGCCTGAAGGGTGGCATCGAACGCTGGCTGTACCGCCTGGTGCGCAAGCACGGCGGGCGGCAGGAATACGGCTGGCAATTCGACTTCCGGCACCTGCACCGCAAGTCCGGCAGCGCGGCGCGCTTCTCGGACTTCGCCTACGACCTGCGCGTGTTGGTCGCACGGCAGTCGCTGCCCGGCTACATCTTGGGCATCGAGCCGATGCCGGACGAAAAGCTGGAGCTGTTGACCTTCCGACCCGTGCCGTCCACGGCACGGGGATAACTGCGGGAAAAGGTGTGGACGGCCTCGTGCTATCAGGAGTACCGGGTATCGTGCTATCGGGAGTACGCCTATCGTGCTATCAGGAGTACGAAAACGCCGGAAAGCCAGTAACGGCGCGGGTTTGCCTCCCCTCTAACTTACCTAACTATAAATCTCTAACTTTTAGTAGAAGCGCGCCGCTTCGGTGGACAACCACAAAACGGCACGACCACGCCGGCTTTCCAGCAGGGAGGGCCGCGCCATGATCTTCGCGTTTCTCAATCAGAAAGGCGGCGTCGGCAAGACCACGCTCGCCACCCACATCGCGGGCGAGCTGGCGATGCGCGGCCAGCACGTCATCCTGCTGGATGCCGACCCGCAGGGTTCCTCGCTGGACTGGACGCAACGCAGAAGTCAGCAGGGCTTGCCACGGTTGTTCAGCGCCGTGGGCCTCGCCCGCGAAACGCTGCATCAGGAAGCGCCAGAGCTGGCCCGCCGCGCCGATCACATCATCATCGACGGCCCGCCGCGCATCGCCGCCCTCGCGCGTTCCGCGCTGCTGGCGGCCGAGCGCGTGCTGATTCCGGTGCAGCCCAGCCCGTATGACCTGTGGGCCAGCGCCGAGATGGTGGCGCTGATCCGTGAGGCGCAGGTGTTCCGGCCTGCGCTGCGCGCGGCCTTCGTCATCAACCGGCGCGTCAGCACCACCATCATCGGCAGGGAAGCACGGCAATCGCTGGCCGAACAGCCGCTGCCGGCGCTGCACAGCGAAGTGCGCCAACGCATCGTCTTCGCCGACAGCGTGGCCGCTGGCCGGCTCGCACGTGAAACGGCACTGGACAGCGCCGCCGCACGCGAGATCGCCGTTCTCACCGATGAACTGCTGCGGTGGCCGACATGAGCCAGCGCAACGGCAAGCGCATCGCCATTGGCGCGCGTCCGCCTGCGAATCCGCATGCCGAGGCGTGGGTTCGCCAGGGCGAGGCCGATGCGCTCAGCAAGAGCGACCTCTACACCGCGCGCCTGACCCTCGACATCACGCCCGCCATGCGGGCGCGCATCAAGGTGTCGGCCTTCACGCAGGGCGTGACCGTCGCGGAACTGCTGCGCGGTTTGCTGGAACGAGAGTTTCCAGAACACCGGATGGAGAACACACCATGACCGCATCCGCTTCGCCTGCCGCTGGCGCGGCCACGGCTGCGCTGTCGCTGCATCCCGCAGCACTCGCCGGCCAAGCCGGCAACGTGCCACTGACCCGCGTATCGCTCGCCTACATCGAGCCGCGCTTCAAGCTCTATCTGCGCTTCGGCGAACCTGCGCGCACGCTGCGGCTCGACCACTGGCGGCGCTGCTCGGTATTCCTGCCGGGCGCGATGTTTTGCCGCATCCGCTGGCAGGCCAACGACTACGGCACTGTGCGCTGGCAGCTCATGGTGATGCAGGCCGGCACGCCGCTGGACGCCGTGCAGCGCATCCCCGGCGTGCGGCCCGGCGCACGCCTGCTGCTGCACGCCGAAGGCGAAAACGCGGTGCGTGCCGTGCTGGAACGCATCGACGGCATCGAGGCGCAGGGCATCGCCGCCATCGACGTGTCGCCCGCGTACTGGCGCACGCTGGGCAACCGTCTGGCGGCCCGCCTGGCGCTGCCCGAATACACCGCCGAGCGGCACGCCGCCTGGCTGGCCGGGAGGGCGCTGCCATGACCGCTGATTCCACCACCGCACGCACACCCGAAATCGCGCCGCGTCCTCGCTCGCGCCTGCGCGCTCGCATCGTGCTGGCGGGCTTCGCCGCCGTCGGCCTCGCTGCGCTGGCCTGGGCGGCTTTCGTGCAGCCGCTGCCGCGCCTGATCTACAACCCGTCCGACAGCGTTCCGGTCGGCTGGTATCGCGTGCGGCCGCTTCACCATCAGGCCGCCTCGCTGCCACGTCGGCTGGAAGTGGGCAGCATCGTCCTGACGCGATTGCCCGCCGACGCTGCCGCGCTCGCTGCGCAGCGCGGCTATCTGCCGGCACACGTTCCACTACTCAAACGTGTGGGCGCGGTCGCGCCGCAACACGTCTGCATCGTCGCCCGTCAGGTTCGCATCGACGGCGTGCCTGCGGCCGCCGCGCTCCCTGTCGATCGGCTTGGCCGGCCGCTGCCATCCTGGCAGGATTGCCGCCCGCTGGCCGAGGGCGAGCTGTTCCTCTTGAGCGTGACCAATCCGGCATCGTTCGACAGCCGCTATTTCGGCCCGGTCAGCGCATCCGCCGTGATCGGCGTTGCGCATCCGGTCTGGCTGGAGACGCGCCCATGATGGCCGCCGATTCGCTGCACGTTGCCGTGCATCTCATCGTGCCATCGGGCATGCCGTTCCGGCTGCTGCCGCCGTGTCGTCGCGCATTCAGCGCGGGCGCATTCGCACCGCGCTTCGCGCAACATCCGGCGCAGCCGTCCCACGTGCAGGCGTCTTGCCTCGAATGCGCCCGGCCTGCGGCCATTGGCGCGTTCGCCGGCGGGCTGGCTGCAAGCAGCGCAGCGCCGCCGGGCCGCCGACGCCCGGAGCGACAGCGAAGGGCAAAGGCGGAAGGCAAGACAAAAGGACGCGGCACTGGCCCGCGTCGAAAACCAGTCTGCACGTGGGGGTGGCGCGGCACGGAGCGGCTTTGCCGCCGTGCCGCGTGGGGCGCGAGGCCCGCGCCAATGCAGGCATGTCCGCGTGCTTTCGCACGACAGGACACGCCCCAGCTTTCAGGGAGCACAGCCATGAGCGACCGCCGCGATGACGATTTCCGCGTGCGCCCCAGCGCCCCGAAGAACCGGGGCAAGGGCCAGGGGCAGAGCTTCGTCTCCAAGGTGCTCAAGCAGGCGGGCAAGGCCAGCAGCGGCAAGTCCACGGTGCGCCGTCCGGCGTCGGCTCATGGCACCGGCCAGCGTCCCGGCTCGCGCCTGGGGCGCGGCCACACGGCAGCTCGATTCGCCGGGGCGAGGCTGACGCCCATGTCCCGGCGCGTGACCATCAAGACCTTGCTGGTGAATCACCAGCGGGCCAGCCCGCAGTCGCTCGCCAAGCACCTGCGCTACATCGAGCGCGATGGCGTGGGCCGCGACGGCGAGCCGGGCCAAGCCTACGGGCCGCAGACCGATACCGCCGACCTCGACGCCTTCAAGGAACGCTGCGCCGACGACAGGCACCATTTCCGCTTCATCCTCTCGCCCGAAGATGGCGCGGAACTGGAAGACCTGCGCACCTACACGCGGCACCTCATGGGCCGCATGGAGGCCGACCTGGGCACGGGCCTCGACTGGGTGGCCGTAAACCATTGGAACACCGACAACCCCCATACCCACCTGATCGTGCGCGGGCGCGATGACACCGGCAAAGACCTCATCATCGCGGGCGATTACATCGCCGACGGCTTCCGCCACCGGGCCGCCGAACTGGCGACCGAGTGGCTGGGGCCGCGCACCGAGCTGGAGATCCAGCAGACCTTGCAGCGCGAGGTGGCGCAAGAGCGGTGGACGAGCCTGGATCGCACCTTGAAGCGCGAGGCCGGCGAGGATGGCCGCGTGCAGATCGAACGCTTCAACGAGCCGAACTTGCAACGCCAGCGCCTGCTGCTGATTGGCCGCCTGCAACGCTTGCAGCGCCTGGGCTTGGCCGACGAGACGCAGCCGGGCGCCTGGGCCGTCCATGCCGATGCGGAGAAGACCCTGCGCGCCCTGGGCGAGCGTGGCGACATCATCCGCACCATGCAGCGGGCAATGAGTGGGAAGCCGCGCGAACTGGCGGTATTCGAGCCTGGAGACAATGGCAGAACCATCCTCGGGCGCGTGGCCGCGAAGGGGCTGGCCGACGAACTGCGCGACCGGGGCTATCTGGTCATCGACGGCGTGGACGGCAAGGCCCACTACGTCGCCCTGAACGCCCGCGACGAGCTGGCGAACTACCCGACCGGGGCCGTGGTGGAGGTGAAGGGATCGACCGACGTGCGCGCGGCCGACAGGAACATCGCCGCGCTGGCGAGCGATGGCCTGTACCGCACCGATCATCACCTGGCCGTGGCGCAGGGGCAGGCCGCACCGGGCCGTGACCCGCAGGAGGTCGTGGCCACCCATGTGCGCAGGCTGGAAGCCCTGCGCCGGGCTGGCATCGTGGAGCGCGTGGCCGAAGGGCTATGGAAGGTGCCGGGCGACCTGCCAGAGCAAGGCCGCCGCTACGACGCGCAACGGCTGGGCGGCGTGGCCGTGGAGCTGAAATCGCACCTGCCCATCGAGCGGCAGGCGCGCGTGATCGGGGCCACCTGGCTCGACCAGCAGTTGATCGACGGCGGCTCGGGCTTGGGCGACCT
>NZ_DLJW01000047.1:0-9403 GCF_002477705.1 Stenotrophomonas sp. UBA7606
TGACACGAGAAATTTTTTGTTTCCTTTGAGTGCTTCCCCCTCTCCCCAACCCCTCTCCCGCAAGGGGAGAGGGGTTGGGGAGAGGGGAAGCATCACAGCCCTCAACTCACCCCTGCCCATCAACCACGCGCCGAATCGGCGGTGCCTCTTCCCAGCCCAGCCCCAACGCCTTCTGCAGGGCCACATAGCGCACCAGCAACTGCAGCTGCGCCTGCGCCAAGCTGTCCTCCGCACTGAGCTGTTGCCGCTGCACACCCAGCAGGTCGATCTGCGATGCCGCACCCGCCTGGCGACGCTGTGTCATCAACGCAGCCGCACGCCCGGCGGAAGCCTGGGCACTGCCTGCTGACTGCAACTGCTCACGGGCCGAACCAAACCGTGCCAGCGCGCTGTTGGCATCCTGCAGGGCAGCCAATACCGTGCCTTCGTAGGCGGCCAGCCGCGCCTCATTGCCGGCGCGGGCCTGGGCGACGCGCGCCTTGTTGATCCCGAAATCGAATACCGACCAGCGCAGGAACGGCATGACGATGCTGGCTGCCGAATCGCTGTTCAGGTCCGACAAGGACGAGGCCCCCATGCCGATCGTGCCCAGCAGGTTCACCTGCGGGAAATACGCCGACAAGGCCTGTCCGATCTGCGCCGAGGACGCCGCCAGCTCGCCCTCGGCCTTGCGGATGTCCGGGCGCCGGCGGATCACCGCCGCCGCGTCATCCACCGGCACCTCCGGTGGTAGCGCAGGCAGCGGACGGTCCTCGGCCAGCAGCGCATCCAGCGCACCGGGCTCGCGCCCGGTCATCAATGCCAGCTGATCCTTGGCCTCGGTGGCCTGCGCACGCAGGCCCGGCAACTGTGCGTGCTGCTGCTCGTACTGGGCACGGGCGCGTTCGACATGCAGGTCCGAATCCGCACCGCGCGCACGCCGCTGTCGCGTCAGTTCCAGCGATTCGGCCGCGGCCTGCAGGTTGCGTTCGGCCAGGCGGGTACGTTCGCGCGTGCCGCGGTAGCCCAGGTACACCTGCGCCACTTCGGCCGCCAACTGCACCTGGGCATCCGCCAAGGCGGCGATATCCGCATCGGCCTTGGCCGCCGCCTCCTGTGCGGCCCGGCGCTTGCGCCCGAACAGGTCCAACTCCCAACTGGCGTCGACACCGACGATGTACATATCGGTGTCCAGATCGATGCGCGACATCTCCTCGCGCAACTGCGCAGCTTCCTGCGGGCGCCCGTTGTTCTCGGCCACGCGTGCGGCCCCCTCGCCTATCTGCCGCACCTGATCGACCATGGAATCGGGTGGACTGATGGCCGCATAGCCAGCCACCGCGCCAACGCTGGGCAGCTGCTCGGCGCGGCGCTGGCGCTGCAGCGCGCGCGAGGCCAGCACCTTGGCCTGCGCCGCGCGCAGATTGGGACTGTCGCGCAGCGCCTGATCGATCAGCTGGTCCAGCAGCGGATCATTGAGCGCCCGCCACCACTGGCTGGAGGGCGTCGCGGCAACCACCCCGGCATCGGCAGCGCGTACCAGCGCCGGTTGCCCCAGCGCCCCCTTGGCCACCTCGGGGCGCACGTAGTCCGGCCCCAGCATGCAACCAGCCACGGCCAGCGGCAGCGCCAGGCAGGTGAGGTTTCGCAACAGCAGGAAAGTAGGTTGTCGCATCAGTGCATCGCCAGAGGTACGCCCTTGGGCAAGGGCTTTAGCAGGAAGACCAGCGGCAGGGTCGCCACCACGATGATGCCGAAAATCCAGAACAGGTCGTTGTAGGCCATCACCAGCGCCTGCTGCTGCACGATCTGCGCAAGCATCGCCGCGCCCTGCATCGGATCGCCCATCTGCGTACCCAGCGCATGCAGATAGTCCTGCGCCACCGCCGAATTGGCGGTAGTGGCGGTACCGATGGCGTCGATATGGAAGCTGACGCGCCGCTCCTGGAAAGTGGAGATGATGGCCAGGCCAATCGAACCACCGAGGTTGCGTGCGGCATTGAACAGACCCGATGCATCCGACGCCAACTCCTTGGGTACCGAGGTGATCGCTGCCTGGTTCAGTGCCATCATCGCCAACGCAAGACCACAGCCCTGCAACAACTGGCCGATTACGAAGTGCATGCCAACGCTGTCGGGGGTGAGCCCCAGGTTGACGAAACAGGCCAATGCGAAACACAGCATGCCGGTGAACACCATCACCCGCACATCGATGGTTTCCAGCATCTTCGGCATGAAGGGCATCAGCAGCACGGTCGGCACACCACCGAGCAGCAGTACGTAGCCGGCCTGCTCGGTGTTGTAGCCAGCGATCACCGCCAGGAACTGCGGGATCATGTACATCACCCCGAACAGGATCATGCCGACCGCACCAACCATCACGAACACCGCGCCAAAACTGCGCTGGAACAGTATCTTCAGGCGTATCACCGGCTCGCTGCTGGTGAACTGCGACAGCGCCAGCAAGGCGAAGCCGGTAACCGATACCAGGCTGAGGATGAGGATGAACTCCGACTCGAACCAACGCTCGCGCTGGCCGTCCTCCAGCACCACCGTCAACGCCCCCAGCCCGGCGGTCATGCCGACGATGCCCAGCCAGTCCGCGCGCAGCAGCCCGCCCCAGTTCGATTTTTCATGCGGCAGGCCTAGCACCAGCAAGGCGATCAGGCCGGCGCAGATCGGCACGTTGATGAAGAAGGCGTAATGCCAGCTGACGTTCTCGGTCAGCCAGCCACCCAGCAATGGCCCAATGATGGGTCCGAGGATCACCGTCATGCCGAACAATGCCGTGCCCAGCGTCTGCTGCGCCGGAGGCAGGCGGGTGGCAACGATGGTCAGCGCGGTGGGAATGAGCGCGCCGCCGGTGAAGCCCTGGCCGATACGGCCCAGGATCATCATGTCCAGGGTGCTGGACAGGCCGCACATCACCGAGAACGCGGTGAACAACGACGCGCAGATCAGCAGGAAGGTGCGCAGCCCCAGGGTGCGCACGAACCAGCCGGTCAGCGGAATCATGACGATTTCCGAGACCAGGAACGAGGTCGAGATCCAGGTGCCTTCGGTCCCGCTGGCCCCCACCTCACCCTGGATGGTAGGCAGGGCGGCATTGACGATGGAGATGTCCAGCGTCGCCATGAACGAGCCGATGGTGCCCGCCGCCACCGCCAGCCAGGCGCTGGCATCGGCTTTCTGCGGCACCGCGTTGGCGGCGGTGGTCGCCATCAGCGCTGATCAGCCCCGGGCGCGGCACCGGCGCCATCGCGGGTATCCACACTGACCTCCACCGACATGCCCGGCACCAACACCTTGCGCGTATCGGCATCGGCCTCGATGCGGATACGTACCGGCACGCGCTGCACCACCTTGGTGAAGTTGCCGGTGGCGTTCTGCGGCGGCAACAAAGCAAACTGCGAGCCGGTGCCTGGCGAAATGCTCTCCACCGTGCCATGCAGCTTCTTGCCCGGCAAAGCGTCGACCTCGATCTCCGCCGGCTGCCCGGCACGCATGCGGCCCAGCTGGGTCTCCTTGAAGTTGGCTGCCAGGTACAAGGACTCCACCGGCACCACCGTCATCAGGCGTGTGCCGGCGGCCACGAACTGGCCCACCTGCACCGTCTTGTTGCCGATGCGGCCGTCGATGCGCGCGGTCAGCTGGGTGTCCTCGAAGGCCACATTGGCCTGGGCCGCGTCCGCCTGGGCCTGCTTGAGGCCAGCGCGCGCCTGTTCCAACTGCGCCTGCCCGGCCTCCACCTGACTCTGCGCCCCGGCAATCTGCGAACGCGCGGCGTCGTACTGCGCCTGCGCGCGTTGCAGATCGTGCTTCACGCTTTCGAAATGCTCATGGGTATCAGCGCCGGACGCGGCAAGCGGCCCGAAACGCGCTACTTCGGCACGCGCAAACCGCAGCGTCGCCTCCGCCGATCTGAGCTGGGTGCGAGCCTGCACCAGCTGCGACTGGTTGCCCTGCATGCCAGCGCTGGCCGCGGCGATATCCGCTTCGCGCACCGCAATGACCGCCTCGGCCTGATCCAGCGTGGCGCGGTAGGTGCGCGGATCGATCCTGACCAGCGCCTGCCCCGCTTTCACCCACTGGTTGTCCTGCACCAGCACCTCGGTGACATAACCGTTCACCCGGGGCGCCACCGCCACTGCGTCGGCCTGCAGATAGGCGTTGTTGGTGGACTGCTGGTACTTGCCCACGGTGAGGTAATACGCCAGCCACGCCACCAGCGCGACAAGCACCGCCACCCCGATCAGGGTCAGCGTCCAGCGCACTTTGGGGTTCTTCAGTGGCGAAGGCTTGTCCGGCGCCGGGTCGGCATCGGCGGAGGTAGGACGGGACTGCTGGGGCTGTTCGCTCATGGGCTCGTCGCGGCTGTCGTCGGGAGGCCGGATCACCAAAACAGTGATCACGTACCTGACAGTACGGGAGCTGGGCGGGAGGTCAAGTGAACGCGTGCCGGATTTGGCCAAGCGCCGTACCGGAACCGCCCCCAGCCGCCGGATGGGGGACAAAAAAGAGCCCGCTTGCGCGGGCTCTTTTTCAAAGATGGAGGCCTGGGTCGGAATCGAACCGGCGTACGCGGATTTGCAATCCGCTGCATAACCACTCTGCTACCAGGCCATCAACTTGCAGCGCCGAAGCATTACTTCACCTCGACATGAAAAGACCCCGCGATGGGGGCCCATTCAACATTTGGAGCGGGAAACGAGACTCGAACTCGCGACCTCAACCTTGGCAAGGTTGCGCTCTACCAACTGAGCTATTCCCGCGGGGTGTGCCGCGCATGATACAGAGTTCACCCATCCTGCGCCAGCAGTTTTTAACAACTTCTTTCACATCGTCGCGGGCGCCATCGGCCGGCAGCCGACACACTGCCGGACAAGCGCCGGGCACGCAGGGGCCGGCGCTGGCGTACCATCTGCCCGCCCGACGCCCCCACTCCCCCCCTGATGACCGAACCGCATCGCGTACAAGGCCTCAACAACGATGAGGTGGCCGCCGACTGGCCTGCCATCAGCACCGACGAGCTGGCTTGGCTGAAAGGCCGCTATCTGCAGCTTGGCAGCAGCAACCAGTTGCGCTGGCACAGCCCGCGACCATTGTCGGCTGCCGCCATCGCCAGCGGCAGCGACGTGGATGTATTCATCAAGCGCCATCACCACAGCGTACGCAGCGCCGCCTGCCTGCAGGAAGAACACCGTTTCATGGCACACCTGCGCGCGGGCGGCATTCCCGTCAGCCAGGTACTGCCGGACCGCGACGGCAACACCGCGGTCGAACACGGCGATTGGACCTATGAACTGCATGCTGTCGGCGAAGGCAGTGACCTGTACCGCGACGCCCCTTCCTGGACATTGCTGACCAACACCTACCAGGCCGCCGAAGCCGGGCGCATGCTGGCCAGACTGCACCAGGCGGCGGCCAGCTACCACGCACCGCAACGCAGCACCCACCTGCTGGTCGCCCGCGATGATCTGATCCGCAGCGCCGATCCCATAGCCGCACTGAAGCTGACGCTGCCGCAACGACCAGCGCTGGCCCGCTATCTGGCACGCATTCCATGGGAGGCCGAACTGCAGCGCCACGTGCTGCCCTGGCACCAGGGACTGGCTCAACGCCTGGCGCAGGAGCCCAGGCTGTGGGCACACAACGACTGGCATGTGTCCAACCTGTTGTGGACCCAGGACGGCAGCGACCCGCACATCGGCACCGTGATGGACTTTGGCCTGGCCTCGCCCACCAGCGCGCTGTTCGATCTGGCCACGGCGATCGAACGCA
The DNA here is from genome assembly GCF_002477705.1 of Stenotrophomonas sp. UBA7606. Classification (NCBI taxonomy): domain Bacteria; kingdom Pseudomonadati; phylum Pseudomonadota; class Gammaproteobacteria; order Lysobacterales; family Lysobacteraceae; genus Stenotrophomonas; species Stenotrophomonas sp. UBA7606. The sequence continues at coordinate 5,761 of NZ_DLJW01000047.1, forward strand.
ACGCTGTGGCCTGGCTGCAGTTGGAACAGGGGGCCCGCGCCGTGCGCACCGATATCGCCCTGGCGCTGCTGCGGGGCTACCGCCAGGTGCTGCCGCTATCGGCCGCGCGGGTTCACCTGCTGGCCGACCTGCTGCCGATGGTGCATTTCGATTTTGCACTGTCCGAAGTCGAGTACTTCGAAGGCATCACCGGCTCCACGGCCAACGCCGACGTGGCCTGGCAACCGTTCATGCTCGGCCACCCCATCTGGTTCAACAGCCCGCCGGGGCAATCGCTGCTGCAGGCCCTGCACGCGGCGGCCTGAGCCGCGGATTCGCAAACCGCCGCCATTTGTAGTGAAATGGGCACTGAAGCGGGGGTGCCTGGATTGCCAGGCTGAGAGAGTCCCTTGGAACCTGATCCGGTTTGCACCGGCGTAGGGAGCTTTGAGCAGCAACCACCCCGCCCGCCGGCGGTTGTGCGCGCGCGCCGTCGCTTCGTCTCCCCTGTTGTCCGAAGACGAACCGAATGAACCGCTGCCTGCGCCCCACCCTGCTGACCCTCGCCCTGTGCGCCGCCCTGCCGCTGTATGCCAGCGAGGCAGGCACCGACACTGCCGAACACTCCCCCACCGAGCTGGCCGCCGTGCGCGTGCAGGCCCGGCAACCCGTCCCGGCCAGCCGCATCACCAGCTTCGGCAGTGGCGACTGGAAGAGCACGCCCGCCTCGATGAACATCGTGGACCGCGAGCAGCTGGACCACCTGCAGGTGCGCTCGCTGTCCGAACTGGCGCGCAGCGACGCCTCGCTCGGCGATGCCTATGCACCGGTGGGTTACTACCAGAACATCGCCATCCGCGGCTTCGCGCTGGACCCGGCCACCGGCTACCGCTTCAACGGCCTGTCCATTGCCGGTGAACAGCGCCTGGCACTGGAGAACATCGAATCGGTACAGATCCTCAAGGGCGAGGCAGGCCTGGCCGCCGGCGTGATGGCACCGGGCGGCATCATCAACTACGTCGGCAAGCGCCCCGCCGAGGTGCGCAACCTCACCCTGGGCACCGATTCGGAAGGTTCGCGCTACGCCGCCGTCGATGTCGGCCACTGGCTGACACCGCGCCTTGGCCTGCGCTTCAATGCGACCTGGGACGCGAGCAACTCCTACATCGACCATGCCGACGGCCGCCGCAACTTCTATGCGCTGGCCGCCGACTGGCTGATCGGCGAGCGCAGCAAACTCGAAGTCGACGCCAATTACCAGACCAGCGCCCAGCGCTCGGCCTCCGGCTATCAATTGCTGGGCGGCAGCCTGCTACCAGGCAAGGTGGATACCGACCGCATGCTCGGCTACCAGCCCTGGCAGCAGCCGGTTGGCATCGCCAGCACCAACATCACCGCTGCGCATACACACGACTTCAGCCCCACCTGGCAGTCGCGCATTGCCGTGGGCCACAGCCGCTCGGTGATCGATGACAACGTGGCATTTGCCTACGGCTGCTACTATGCCGCGCAATGCGCCGATGGCAGCGTGCCGGGCAACTACTTCGCGCCCAACGGCGACTACGACATCTACGACTACCGCAGCCCGGACGATACCCGCCGCAACCAGGAACTGCGTGCAGAGCTGCGCGGCAATTTCCACACCGGCAACATCGGCCATCAACTGACCGTGGGCGTGGACGGCTTCCGCCGCACGGTCGACAAGCGTCGCAACGTCAACGAGTACGTGGGCACGGTCAACATCAACGACAGCCAGTTGCCGGTGTTCGCCCCCTCGCCGCTGCAACCCGGCGCCTCCGCGCGCCGCCTGGACAGCCGCCAGACCGCGCTGTTCGTACTTGACCGCGCAAGCGTTGGCGACAACTGGGAGTGGCTACTGGGCGGCCGCCATGTGCGCCTGGACGAGCGCGCCTATGACAAGCGTGGCAATCCACAGCGGCATAGCCGGCTGTCGCAGTTCCTGCCGCAGACTGCACTGCTGTGGAAGGCCAATGATGCCCTGAATGTCTACGCCAGCTATGTGGAAGGCATCGCACTGGGCCAGGAAGCGCCGTTCTGGACGTCGAATGCCGACACCTTCCTGCCTTCGGTGCAGTCGCGCCAGCTCGAAGCCGGCCTGAAGTACAGCCTGGCCCGCGACCTCCAGCTGGGCGCGGCGGTTTTCCGCACCACCCAGCCGTACCAGTACGCAAAGCCCGACGACAGCGACGTTGGCTACACCTTTGTCGAACAGGGCAAGCAGGCCCACGCCGGGCTGGAACTCAGCGCGAACGGGCACCTGACCGACGCCCTGCAGATCTTCGCCAGCGCCAGCGCACTGCAGGCCCGCGCCCGCGACACGGGCACCGCCAGCTATGAAGGCCACCAGTTGGTCAACATCCCCAAGCTGCGCGCCAGCGTGCACCTGGCCTATGCCCTGCCCTTTGCACAAGGCCTGGACGTGACCGGTGGTTGGCGCCATGCCTCCAGCAATATCGCCCGCGCCGATGGCGGCGCGCGCGCGCCGAGCTACAACGTGTTCGATGCCGGCCTGCGCCTCCAGCACCAGTTGCATGGCCATGCCCTGCGCTGGAACCTGTCGGTGGACAATGTCTTCAACCACTTCTACTGGCGCGACACCGGCAGCAGCCTGGGTGATTACTACCTGTTCCCGGGCGCACCGCGCCAGGCCCGCGTGTCGGTGAGCATCGCACTGTGAGCAGCAGCCTGCTCGAGTGGTCGGCGGCGCTGTGCAGCATCCTCGGCGTACTGCTGATGGCACAGCGTCGTGTCGTGGCCTGGCCGGTCGGGCTGCTGTCGGTTGCGCTGTATGCCCTGGTCTTTGCCGAGGCCAAGCTGTATTCGGACACGCTGCTGCAGGTCGCGTTCGCCGGCTTCCTGACCTATGGCTGGATCAACTGGCACCGCCACGCCGCCGATGAAGGCGCCATCCGTATCGTGCCACTGTCGCGCAGCAAGCTGCTGCGCGACCTTGCCCTGGGCGTGGCTGGCGGCCTCGGCCTGGGGGCCTGCATGCATCTGTTCACCGACGCCGCGCTGCCGTGGCTGGACGCCTTGCTGACAGGACTCAGCCTGGTGGCACAGTGGTGGCAGGCACGCCGCCACGTGGCCACCTGGTGGCTATGGATCGCAGTGGACGTGGTGTATGTAGGGGCCTATCTGTTCAAGTCACTGCACGTTACCGCAGCCTTGTACGTGTTCTTCCTGGGGCTGGCGGTGATTGGCCTGCGCGCCTGGAGCAAAGCTGCCAGCAGCACCACCGCCGACAGTGCCACCGCAGCGGGCAGCTCCTCAAGCTGAGCAGGGACGTCCAGCGCAGAAACACGAAAGGCCCCTTGCGGGGCCTTTCGGTCGATGGCGAAACAACTGCTTCGCGATCATGATCTGGAGCGGGAAACGAGACTCGAACTCGCGACCTCAACCTTGGCAAGGTTGCGCTCTACCAACTGAGCTATTCCCGCATGTGGCGCGCATCGTGCTGAAGGGCTGGATGGGCCGTTGCGATATTCAAGACTGGAGCGGGAAACGAGACTCGAACTCGCGACCTCAACCTTGGCAAGGTTGCGCTCTACCAACTGAGCTATTCCCGCAGGCTTGCAATATCTTTCTGGATAAACCCCGCAAAAAAGCGGAATTCATTTGAAACTGGAGCGGGAAACGAGAC